>JBIKKW010000103.1:0-9405 GCA_044360115.1 Bacteroidia bacterium | reverse complement strand
GATACAAAAAGGCTATGCCAGCGAACAAAACCATCAACATTCCGAAAAAGGGATGGATGCATTTTTGCAACAGTTAAAGCAAACGGTAGAAAACCTGAAACAGTGATTTAACTGATGAATATCAGTATTTACTTACACGGTACAGTTAAATTTGTAATCAGTTAAAACAACAATATTCAAATGGTCAATTTAAAGAATATTCAAACAGAAGTTGATGCCAGTTTTTTATATAATGTACTTGCTGAGCATGAAGAAGATAAAAACGTAGCCTCGGTATTTAAACAAATGAGTGAGATCGAGCATGGCCATGCGATCGCCTTCATGAAAAAAAACAACCTCGATCTGACCTTAATGCCGTTGCCATCACGCAGAGCCAAAACACTTCAATTTATTGGGAAGATATTAGGATACGATTACATTTTAGGTGTTTTATTGGATACCGAAAAAAGTATTTCATCGGCAGTGATACGCGAACGAAAAAAAACAAAAAAAGAAAGTTCGGTATCAGATACAGCACATGTTACCATTTTAAAGAATATTTTAAATCAAACACCAACTATTTCAGGTTCAAACTTAGCGCGATTTGAAAAACGACATCGTTCGGTTGGAGGCAATGCATTACGTGCTGCCGTATTAGGTGGTAACGATGGACTCGTTTCAAATTTTAGTTTAGTGATGGGAATTGCAGGAGCAACCAGTGGCGAAAGCGGTGTGTTGTTGGCAGGAATGGCCGGTTTATTGGCCGGAGCACTTTCGATGGCATTAGGTGAATGGATATCTGTAAAAAGTTCGCAGGAGCTATATGAAAATCAGATGCAATTGGAAATGGAAGAGTTGGAAGCTAATCCTGAAGGTGAGGAAAAAGAATTGGCACTCATTTATTTTTCTAAAGGCATACCGGAAGATCAAGCAAAAAAAATGGCAAAGGATATCATCGCTAATAAATCGCATGCACATGAAATATTAGTGAAAGAGGAATTAGGTATTAACCCCGAAGACCTTAAAGGCTCTGCCATGGAAGCGGCTGTAACTTCATTTCTGCTATTTTCAGTTGGCGCCATTATCCCAGTTCTACCCTATTTTTTCTTACATGGTTTTAACGCCATAATACTAAGTACTGTTTTAAGCGCATTAGGATTATTTTTAATAGGTGCCAGTATTACTTTATTTACCGGTAAAAGCGTATGGTACTCCGGATTCAGACAAGTGCTTTTTGGATTGGCGGCAGCAGCCATTACTTTTGGTATTGGCAAACTGATCGGCGTTTCAATTGCCGGCTAATTAAAAGGCGTTCACTATCCCTAAATACAAAGGCATTCCGATAGTGATATTCAATGGAAAGGTAATAGCCAAAGCCATTGGTATATATAATCCCGGATTTGATTTGGGTGCAGCCAATTTCATGGCAGCAGGTACCGCAATATAAGATGCACTCGCTGCAAGCACAGCAAACATAAAACGATTAGATGGTTCGTGTGTTACAGATCCGCTCAAAAAGGCAACCACGCTTCCATTGATCAACGGTATAATTACCGCAAATAAAATTGGGAATATACCTTCTGAAAAAAGTGATGACAATTTTCTACCACTTACAATACCCATATCCAATAAAAAGATCGCTAAAAAACCTTTGAAGATATCATTTGTAAATGGCTTAATACCTTCGGCCTGCTTGGCATTAGCCAATAAACCAATTACCAAACTACCCAAGATCAACAATACACTTCCGTTTGTGAAGGAATGTTTTACCACGGTCATTTTTTTCACACCAACACTTTCGTTTTTTTTATAAATAGATATTAGAATTAAACCGGCAATAATAGCAGGCGATTCCATCAATGCCATGATCGCAACCATATGACCATGCAATTGCATTTTTTGCATTTCGAGATAGGCCACGGCAGTTACAAATGTCACAGCACTCACCGATCCGTAAGCAGCTGCAATTGCACCCGAATCATCAATGCTTAATTTACGTTTCAATATAAAGAAAGTGTATACCGGAATTAAAAGGGATACAAGTACACCAAATAACATCGACCAAGCAATTTCGCTCGAAAAGGTTTCATGTGTTAACTCCTGACCACCTTTAAAGCCAATAGAAAACAAGAGATACAAGGAAATAAACTTTGAAGAATTTGGCGGGATCTCTAAGTCACTTTTTAATTTTACGGCAACAACACCCAATATAAAAAATAAAAATGCCGGGTTAGTGATGTTAGAGATCAAAAGATCAAGATTCATATTATACAGCTTTTAAACTATTGCGTAAATCATCGCCCAATTTTTTACTGATGTGAATAACCGGGGTGGCATAGATCATCAGCTCATCACCATTGAATTTGGCATTTATCTCTTCTTCGATAACATCGTATAACAAGGCTTTTGTTATAAAGAACAATCGGATGGATTGCTTAGTGCCGTTTGCAGAGAACAACTCATTGGTATCAATATGTGTATACAAGGCAAACTTCTTTTCGATCACAAAATTTGATATTTCTTCCGCTGTTTTATGATCGTTTTGAACGATATTAAATATGATCATACATTATAAATTATAATTTAAATTACCCTTCAAATAAATGATGCTTAGGTAAGCTTTCATGAATTTAAGCTTGTACTCTGCCAATTTTAATTCAGATTCCAACCATTTACTTTCACGGGTATTAAGCATGAATAACGAACTTTCTCCGTTCTCAAACTTTAATTTCTCGGCATTAACTAATTGTTTACTATATAAGGCTGATCTTTCGGCGTTAACCACTTGCCCGGCTATCACATTTAAATTTTGTTTCACGGCTTCGATCTTAAAATTGATCTCGTTATTTTTATTCGTGAGATCAAATTGATTGTTCTGTACCTGAATCTTAGACATTTTATATTCATTGATCGAATTCCTGAAGAAAATAGGGAATGAAAGATTAGCACCCCATTTATAATTATTGTTTGAGAACACAGGATCAATTGAAGTTTTGTTGCTCGATAAAAAGTTATAATTCACATTTAGTTTTGGCTTTATCATCTCCCTCTTCAATCGCTGTTCTATTTCCAAAACATTTTGCTTTGTTTCATATTGCACAAGGATGGGATTGTTTATAGAATCTATTTGCAATGTTTTAACCAAATTCATTTTAGTTAAGGTATAACACTTCTCTAAGCTATCAATGGCTTTTACTGAAGCAGGCAAAGTAGATTGTGAATTTACATTCCAACTAAAAACAAGTAATTGATTGATCACTTTTTGATTATCCATGATGGCATTTTGCAGATCCAACAAACGTGTTTGCAAAAAAATGGAAGCTTCAATGGTATCAACTACCGGTCGTTCACCCACGGCGGCTAACGATTTTATACCTGTTAATCGTGTGTTTGCCAGATCGGTAAAATAGGTATTCAACTTGATCTGTATTATACTAAACAACCAATCAAAATAAGTAGAGGCTGATTGGTATAACAGATCATTCATTTGCAAATTCTTTTCGGCTTCATAAAAGGTCACATATTCTTTTGATTTCAAAACATCTGCCCTGCGCTTGTCAATTCTCAAGCCTTGTAATAAACCAACCTCCAAACCTAAATAAGGTAAACCTACAGGAGCTGTTATGTTCTCGGGGCCAATATTTGTTCCGATACCATACTCATATCCCAACTTCACAAACTGTGAGGTAAAAATGGGCTGCTTGATCTCAGATTGCAAATGCGAATAATAATTTGATCCTCCAAAAAACTTATTGTCGTAACTGCCATTTACCACCGGATCATAATTACCACGCTCCGATTGATATTGCAGTTCGCCATAGCGCGACATATTCTTTGCTTTGCCCGCTAAAGGATGATTTTGTTCAACGTATTGCAAGAATAAACTGTAAGTTAAACCACTTTCAGTTTGTGCGAAACCACTTAAACTTAATGCAAATACTAATACAAAATTCGCGAGCGAACGCATAAGCTTATTTTTTATCATTTTGCTTCACTTTTGTTTGTGGCTTGTAAAAATCAGGAGGGAATCCATTTATTTTACGCCAAAATTCATAGATCAAAGGTACATTATTAAGTAATGCAAAACCTTCTACACCGCTTCCTATTTGAATAGCATCCGGCCATGGTTTTCCATTGTTCTTGGCCAATATCCTGAATTTGCCATTATCCGAAAGAACCCTGTCGAACGCAACAACCTCTGCGCTATAAGTTCCATAACTCACGCCTGGCCATCCCGAAAAAACAAAAGCCGGCCATCCGTCAAATACCAATTGAACTTGTTGTCCTTTTTGGATCAATGGTAAGTTTATGGGTTCAATATATAATTCAACAACCTGCTCATCGCTTTTTGGAACAATGCTACATAACGCAGCGCCTTCTTTTACGATCTCACCAATACCTTGAATGGTAGTTTTGGTTATAAAACCGTCTTGAGGAGCCAACACGTAATAAAAACCTCTGCGCATGCTGTAATTAGCTAATTGTCCCTGTAATTTGGTCAACGATCCTTCTGATTCGTATAAGGATGACATGGCCGTAAATTTATCCGATTCGGCCTTCATTAATTTTTCGTTATACTCTTGCTGCACGGCATTTAATTCGATCTCAGCATTTAAAAACTCGTTCTTTGTAGAAATGAACTTGTTCTCTGCGCTTGTTTTTTTGGCTAATGCTTCTTGCACTTTAATTCGTCTGTTCTCAAGATCTGTTTTTGAGATCACACCTTTATCTAACAACTCTTCGTAACGTTTTAACTGCTCTTCTGCTACCAAATAATTCTTATGAGCGGCACTGGCTTCCATGCTGTCTGTAACGATCTTGATCCTTGCCTGTAATATCTTATTTTTAGCCTGTTCTGATTTTAATCTTAAACTTTTTGTTAAAGCATCAACCTGCGAATTAACGGCGTTGATTTTTTGTTCATACGATTCAATGGTTGTTTCCTTTGCTTTGATTTGCGATTCCGAACGATCGATCAATAAAGGATCAACATACTCATCTTTTATCTCCGAAATAAATGCAATGGTATCATTCTTTTTCACTATATCCCCTTCTTTAATGAACCACTTCTCTACTCGACCTGCTATACGTGATGTAACAGTTTGCGGACGGTTCTCGGGATTTAAAGTAGTAACCTTTCCAAACGACTCCACATTTTGTGTCCATGGCATTACTAAAATAGCCGCCGCTGATATCAAGAGTCCATACATTAAAACTTTTAGTTTTTTTGAGTATGGGTGATCGTAAACTAAATTCGTACTCTCCAGGTTTTTGGCATTCTCGTTCAAGAAAGAAAACTGACCATGATCACCAAAGATCTTCTCCACTTTATAAAGGGCCGTAATGATATCATAACACGTACTTAAACTACCTACCAGTTTTTCAACCGAATTGATCACTAAAAAAACAATGATCTCCGAAGCAATGAACTGCCCGATATTTAACTGGCCAATTTGCACCAAATACGCACCTAAAAACAACAATACACTTACAAAAATTATTTTAAAGATCACAATCCCTTTATATTGTGATTCCAATATGCTATAATGTTCCTTTCGATACTTTATGTAATCACCCAAGGTTTTATTGGCCTCTTCTTCAAGTAAATTGGCATTCTCCTTTGGCTCATGCAAGGAATCCTGAAAGACCTCAAACAATTTATATTTCCTATTCGATGTTTGAATGTTTGTTTCAATTCCCTTTTTACCATAATGTATAATTATAAAGTAAAATGAAATACCCAGTAAAATGGTAAAGACTAAAAACCATGAACTATAAGCGGGAAGCAATAACAAACCAAATACAATGCTTATTACCGAAAAAGAAAAATCGAGCAAGATCTTACTGATCCCCTTTTGAAGTGTAACCACCTCGAAAAACAAATTGATCTTATTTGAAATGAAAGATGGGTCAAGTTTGCCACCCAAAAAGTAACTTATACGCGATGCCAAATTCCCAAAAATACGTTCATGCAAAGTTTCATTGATACGCATTTGCCAAATTTGAAACAAACCAATAAAAATGGTTGCTAAAATGGTTATGAAACTAAGTAATATAAGTGATGCAGAAAAACTACCGGCCATAATATAAGTGATCACACCTTGTATACCCAACGGAATGGCTAAATACATTAAGCCCTGTAATAAAGCTAAAAAGTAAATTTTACCAATAATAGCTCGCTCATTAAACAACCACTTGAAAAGTAATTTCGATCGGTTCATTTTATTTTATTTTTTACAAAGTTAGTAAAATAATGTATAATAATAGTAATACTATCATTTTTAGCATTTTTTATGTAATTTATAATATTTTTACTTTTATATTTGTATCCATGGAATTGGACATCCGTATAAAGATGAATGAAAAACTTTACCTACGCAATCCCGAAGACTCGGAATTGGGGAGAAAGATCGTTCAGCGAGGGCTATATCTTATAAACAAGTTGGGATTCGAATTGTTTACATTTAAAAAATTGGCTGCCGAAATCAAAACCACCGAGGCCAGTATTTACAGATATTTTGAGAACAAGCATCGTCTTTTAGTATACCTAATTACATGGTATTGGAGTTATTTGGAATATAAGGTTGTTTTTTCGGTAAACAACATGAAAGATCCGGAATTAAAACTGAAAACCATCATTAAGATCATTGCTCAAGAACCCGACACTTCCAAACTAACAACTGAATATATATCAGAAGCAGAAATGTATAAACTTGTACTTTGGGAAGGTTCAAAATCATATTTAACAAAGAACATCAGTCAGGACAATAAAGATAGACTCTTTAAACCCTATAAAGATCTTTGCGAGCGCTTTGCCTTAATCATTAAAGAATACGATCCAAAATATAAATATCCTCATTCCATGGCAAGTACCATTTTTGAAATGGCCCATGCCCAAAAATTTTTCATGAATAACTTACCTGCCCTTACCGATTTTGGAAAACAACCCGATGATAAGAAGCTGATCCTTTTTCTTGAAAACTTACTTTTTAGTTCGCTAAAAAAATAGATAGCAACGCCTAGTTCAAAATAGGATACCTATAAAAAATATGGTATTTTTGATCATGTACCTTTCGAATAAAAATTTAAAACTCCTATTTACAACTCTACTTTTTAGTTGGTATTTTAATTCGGCACATGCTCAAACTCCTCAAAACGAGGAGCTTTTATGGAACAAATATTATTCGTCAAAAAAAGATACAAATTCAATTTATACATTAATTGAGATCTCAAAAATCGTTTACGCAAGAGATAGACAATTATCTGAAAAAATTGCCAATAAAGCAGTTTATGAATCAAAAAAATTAAATCACAAAGCAACCTTAGCAAAAGCATTATCGCGATTAACAAATGTTTACTTTGATAATGGCAAATACGAAGAATCGTACTATTTGGCAGATGAACTGCTTAAGATCGCAACGAATGTGCATGATGATCATATTTATGCAGACGCTTGCAAAATAATTGGGAGAAGATATCATTTCAGAGGTGAATATCCGGAAGCATTAAAATTTTACTTAAAGAGCTTAAGTAATTTTGAAAAGCTTCAAAACAAAAGTGAAATGAGCCAAGTATACAACTCCATGGGAGGTGTTTATTTGAACCAAAAAGATTATTCAAATGCTTTTACTTATTACCATAAGGCAAAACAAATTCAAATTTTACTTAAGCATAATCCCGGAATTGCTACCGGCTACTTAAATGAAGCTAACGTGTTTATTGGTGAAGCCAATTATTCCAAGGCTAAGATCTTTTTGGATAGCGCCATGTACTTCTATGATACTTTTCAATCAGAGGAAGGCAAAGCATACGTTTACGCCACCTACTCAGAAATGTATATTCCGCTTAACAAGAACGACTCTGCGTTAAAAAATCTACTATACGGTCATAAAATATTAAGTAAACTAAATAAATTTTACTCACTCACACAGATCAACAACGCAATTGCAGATCTTTATTTAAAACTCAACGATTTTAAAAATGCATTAAAATATGTAAATGAAGGCATTGAAATAGCAACAAAAACAAAACAATATCACAATATTGGTCCACTTTTCTTATTAAAATCAAGGATACTTGAAAAAATGAACCAACCGAACGAAGCCTTGCAAAACTACAAACAATACAAGGCCTTTTCCGACACGGTTATTAACGCAGGAAATATTCGTAAACAAACCGAATACGCCTTGAAATACGATTACAATAAAAAAGAATATCAACAACAGATCGAAAAACAAAAATTAATTGCAGCACAAAACGAAAAGGAAACCAAACAACGCTTTATCATCAATGGATTTCTGATCGGATTGATATTGATACTAACCATCTTGTTTTTAGTTATTAGAAGTTACCGCAACAATAAGCGTAACAGCCTGATCATTGCACAACAAAAAACAGAAGTTGAAAAACAGCACCATCTTTTGCAGGAAAAAAACAAAGAAGTTTTAGACAGCATTAACTACGCTAAACGCTTACAATATGCTATTTTACCATCCAATGAAACAATTAAAAAACTATTGCCTAACAATTTTATACTATACAAACCAAAGGATATTGTAGCGGGCGATTTTTACTGGATGGAATTGATATCTACTCCCGATCAAACGGAACAATCTATTCTAATTGCCGCCGCCGATTGTACCGGTCATGGTGTGCCGGGTTCAATTGTTTCGGTAGTATGTAGTAACGCCCTTAACAGATCGGTATTTGAATTTGGTTTGACCGATCCGGGTGAGATCTTAAACAAAACACGTGAATTAGTAATAGCAACATTTGAAAAAAGCGATAATGAAGTAAAAGATGGAATGGACATTAGTTTATGCCAAATAAATCTTAAAGCCATGTCGCTTAAATGGGCTGGTGCTAATAACCCTTTGTGGATAATAGATCAAAGCCAAAATTTTACCGAGATAAAAGCCAATAAACAACCCATTGGTAAATATTTTGATCCAAAACCATTTACAACACACCACTTAAAATTGAATAAGGGAACAAGATTATACATGTTCACAGATGGTTATGCCGATCAGTTTGGCGGAACAAATGGAAAAAAATTCAAATACAAACAACTTCAGGAACTTCTTACTAAATCATCGCAACTTGGTATGGATGAACAAAAACAAATCATTGAAAAAACCTTTGAAAATTGGAAAGGCAATTTAGAACAGGTTGATGATGTTTGTATCATTGGCATACACATTTAAGATACATGGTTACCATTGAAAAAAAATTGTTCTATATCCTTTTAATGATCTGGGTAAGATTGGAAAATAGACTTAACTATTACAAGACCATTTATTGAACTAGCAGATTTCAAATTATCATAACCCTTTAAAAAAATGTCCGATCTGTTCTCACATCATCAAAGTTTTCCAATTGATGTTATTTCATTTGAGGGAAATAGCCGGTATTTTGGACCAATTATCT
>JBIKKW010000267.1:0-2502 GCA_044360115.1 Bacteroidia bacterium | reverse complement strand
AAGCAGTAGTAACATTACCTGGTTTTAAAGATGCAATCGTATTGTTACCTTCTAAAGATTGTTTTTATATCTACAAGTAATTAATTATATATAAAGAAATTTAATAAAAATGAAAAACATCGTAAGAAATATAGCAATCTTCAGTATGCTGATAGTTTTATTAGCACCTGTAAAAACGTTTGCTCAGGCCCTTGTTGGTCCTGCCCCTTATTGTATGCCAATTTATGGTGCATGGTCTCAGCCTTGTAATCAGGGTGGACCATCAAACTCACCTGGTAACTGGATCAATGACTTTATTAATAGTTTTAGTACAACCGGTGCTAACGTGAATATTACCAATAATAACTCAGGTTGTAACGCGCAAACATTCCCTAACATGGGTCCGCGTAACTATTTCTTTCATGGTTGTCAACACTACATGGTTGCAATGCCTGGTCAGGTAATTCAGTGTACTGTGCAATCGGGAAACGTTTACGGACAGGGTTTTGCTATTTTCGTTGACTGGAATAACGATGGTATATTTCAGGTTCCTGGTGAACGTGTTGCAGCAACTCCTGGTGTTCCTCCTGCAGCTTCGTTTGCAAACATTAACTTTACTATTCCGGCTGCACAACCAAATGGTACTTATCGTATGCGTGTAAGATGTGCTTATGCAACTTCAGGCAATTTTATCGATCCTTGTATTCAGCATAGTTACGGTGAAGCCGAAGATTATAATATCTATATTGGTAGCAACCCTCCGGGTGTTTTAACTGCAACCGCATCTTCTAATGGCCCATTATGTAACGGTTCTCAATTGAATTTAAATATTTTAACTTCAGCTTCTCCTACTACTGTACTAAGTTATACTTGGTCTGGTCCGGGAGGATTTTCATCAATCACAAATACAACTACAGCTGGTGGTAATACTTTAATTGCGAATGCTCAACCAACTAATAGTGGTGTATACAGTGTAACTGTTTCTCCGGGTTCGTGTCCTGTTGTTGCTCAAGTAACAGTTAACATATATCCAACGCCAACAATTACGGCACTTTCTAATGATGGTCCGGTTTGTCAGGGTACAACTTTAAATATTGGTTCAACTGCAACAACCAGTGGAACTGCAACTTATTCTTGGACCGGGCCTAATGGCTTTAGTGCAAATACTCAGAGTGCTTCTATCACTAACGTTCAGCCTGCTGCAACGGGCTTTTATACACTTACTGTAGTAAACACTTATACTGGTTTACCATATTCTACAAATAACCAAACATTAACCTGTTCGGCAACATCTCAAAACAGTGCAGCGGTTGTACCGGTAGCATCGTTAAATGTTGTTCCATTCTTTACTTTATGTGCTGGTTCAAATTTAGGATTAACGGCAAGTGCAGCAGGAGCAACTTCATACAGTTGGTCGAGCTCACATCCGGCACCAGGTACTTTCACATCTACCTTACAAAATCCGATCATCAATAACTTAGTGCCTGCAAATTCAGGTGACTATTCAGTAACTGCATTTTACACTAGTTCTCAAACTACTTTAGTATGTAAATCATACGCTGTTTCAAATGTTTCAGTTGTTCCAAAAAATCCGGTAACAGCCTTCAGTTCAGCAAACGTTTGCCAGAACGGAGTGGGAACCTTCTCGGCGAATGCATTGAACGCTGCGGGTTACGAGTGGTTTGGCCCGAATGGATATACTTCATCAACACAAACCAATGTGATCAGTAATATCCAACCACCGGCATCAGGCAACTATTCGGTGAACGCGATCTTTACGATAGGAACAGTATCATGTACCACATCAAGCTTTATTCCGATCAATGTAATACCTGTACCAAGTGTAGCGGTAATACCAACGATCACAGTGTGTGAGCGCCAGGGAGCAAGCTTTAGTGCAAGCGCACCAAACGCGTTAACATACTTATGGAACGGACCAAACAGCTTCACCATGAATTCACCAAATCCGATCTTTACCAACTTAACACCAACTATGAGTGGTATCTATACGGTAACAGCATCGTTCTCAAATGGTAATTTAACCTGTTACAGCAGTAATCAAACCAGCTTAACAGTAAAACCAATATTACCGTTCAATTTAGGACCGGATAAATTATTATGTAGCAATCAGGATCTGTTCTTAAATGGTCCTGCAGGCGCAACAGCATATAACTGGTGGGGTTCAACAAGCTACACATCAAATACGCAAGCCTTATTTGTACCGGGCTTAAATCCGGGTAACTCAGGTATCTATGTATTGGAAGTAGACTTGAATGGTTGTAAAACTTATGACAGTGTACGCATCGATGTATTAACGCCGATCATCTTCACCTTAACACCAAGCAACAAAACAGTTTGTAAGGGCGAGAAGATAGACTTTGTAGTAGGAGCAGCACAAGGAAGTGAGAACTATGCATACACTTGGAACCCTGCGATCAATATTACAACTCCAACAGGAAGTTTACAATCAGGTGAGGCACAAGGAACAACGGTATACAATATCTCGGCATACGATATCGCATG
>JBIKKW010000266.1:0-2514 GCA_044360115.1 Bacteroidia bacterium | reverse complement strand
AGACAAAAAACTTAAAGCGGTTATTTTCATTCGAGATTGTGGTGCAACGACTGGTTTCTCTTCGCAACTTTCAATTATTGACTTTTCGGACAAACTCGAAAACGAAAGTGGAAATGTATTGATCATTAGCGACAAGGAGTATGGCGAGAACGGAAATGCAGACCTGAATGCAGAATGGAATGGGGTTAACGAATTAATTATATATTTCAACTTAAAAGCTATAACGTTTAAAAAAGAAACTGAAATAGACGACATAAAAATAACGTATAAGCAGTTAAGCAAATAAACCAACAGTCTTTAACACAGGTCATAAACCAAAAGTGGGGCATTAGTCATCGTTCAAGTAATTCAAGGTGAGCATACACGCGTTTTAACTTTGATTTGCCCTCACTAAAAAACATTTGTATCTTCAATTAATCGTTAACACCTATTTAAGCCTATTTATATGAAATTCTTTTTTATTGCTTTAATTGTGTTTCTCATTGTTTCAAAAACTTCTTGCAAAAGGTCTAGTGAATTATATAATGAAAATCTTGTTACTTCAGACAAAACTTTAAACCTAAATACAAAATATCGCGGTATCATAACTGATAAAAAAATCATTTATTATGTTGCAGAAGACAATCAAAGCATACTATCAATTAAAGACAATAAAACATTATGGCAATCAAATGTTTTTGATAGTTGCGGTAAACCAAATTATGGCAATTCAGAAATACAAAAAATAACTTTAATTAATGATACATTAAACATAATATACAGCTTTCATTGTTTTGCAATTGTAAATGCTAAAACTGGTGAAACAAATTTCCGTGGTCGTGATTAGACATTAAGTACCAAAATAATTCAGGCGCTGGAAGGCGATCAAAGGTATGTGTAAGTTAGGTTATCGCCGAAAATTTCATTTGCCCTCACTAAAAAACATTTGTGACTTCATATAAACTTATATTCTATAAAAAATTAATGCCACGTAAAAGACCAAGATTAAATGTAAACGACGACAGATACGAACAGGCTGCTGCTGAAGGCAAGGAGCAAATAAAAACATCGTTAATTGTCGTGTTTTCTATAATTGTCAACTTATTTCTATTTTTCAATGTGTCTTTTGTCACTTTAATTCCTACAACCTTTTTAATTGTACTTTTTGTGTTAAGTCCATTCATTGGTTACTTTATTCTTAAACTCAAAAAAATTACCAAACCTACTTTATATGCTTTTGCATTTGCGCCACTTACTTTAAATGTTCTGTTTCTTTTTAACTACCTGTTCAGTTTTGATCCCGTAAAAGAAACATACGGCATTGGAAGAAGCAGTGAAGCAGTTTATAGTAAAATTCAGCGGAAAACAATTACTCAAACAACAACCGGTATAATACTTGAAAACAACGCCTATGAAAAATACTATGGCATTCGTGTCTTTTTATCTGAAGATAATATCAGAGGCGGGCATATTACTTACACATTTAAAACCGGTATTTTAGGAATGAGGGTTATGACAGATTATGAGTTTTGATTAAGGCTCTCCTTATCGTTTGCTTTTGAATTTAATTTTACCTAAATTGTATATCCAAACATCTTTACTGTTCTTATTATTTACCCATCTAAACAACCAAACATGAAAACACTTATTACCTCATTCGCACTTTTATTTGCAACTCATTTAAATGCGCAAAAGATCACGCGATTTTTATTTCAGGATACTTCTGTTTGGACGCAAGATGGCGTTACGTATAAAGACCTATCGCACCACATGGTTGTTGAAGGGGTTTACAATAATAAAGATGTGATGATCAGAAACTCATTCGGTAAATCGGGAATTGGCTTTTGCCTTACCGGTTTAAAGATCAATGGCAATTACACAACCGATGAAATAAACGCCGAAATTTTTAAGGTAGATCTGAGTTTACACAAATTAAAAAAAGGCGAAAAGTTTGAAATGAAGATCTATTACAAAGCAGATTGTAATCCTATCAAAGAACCCATCCTCATGAATCCCGGCGCTATTAAAGCAGAAGATCCATCGGGCAAAAACTCCTTGATCATTGAAGGAAAAAATTACAACGCGAGTTTATTGGTTGTTAATCCACGTTCGGGCAATGGCTATGGTATCAAAGAAGTATTGGTAAATGGCAAACCGTATACAAACATTAATTCGGATGTGTTTGAATTAAGTTTTTTTAAAATGGGCATTCCGTACGAAGAAAAACTAAAGATCGAATTCAAATATGAAAATGGCTGCGATCCCTTTTTTGTAAATCCGGAAGTGATCAATTATTGATCTTTTCTTATACAAACGTCTAATATATATTCGCTCCTTCATTTTTTGACATTTGTCAAAAGCTTTAAAAAATTACCAGACTAATTTTGAGGGCAAATTAAAACCCAACAAAATGAAACATTCAGTAAAAACAATTGCTATGGTGCTTGTGCCCGCAGCTTTCTCTTTGATGTTCCTTTCCGCTTGTTTTAAACCTTTAAGCGAATCGGTTAGCGATAGGTCTGCCGGAATGAACGG
>JBIKKW010000102.1:0-9469 GCA_044360115.1 Bacteroidia bacterium | reverse complement strand
GCCTGAAGGTATCAAAGAAACTTACAAGTTACCGGAGGCATACAACCGTGGTTATAACCTGCATATTGATAATAGCCGACCTAATGAAGTTGAAGTATCAGTGAACACAACAGAAACAGAAGAGCTAGCTTTAATTGCTCAAGTGCGTGGAAAAATTTATTACAATACAGTGTTTAATGTAAAGCCCGGAAATAACAAGATCGTATTTCCAACAACTGATTTTCCAATTGGTGTTTCACAGATCACTTTATTTGATTCAAAAGGCATTGCCCGTGCAGAGCGTTTGACCTTTGTGAATAAAGACAAACAAATGAATATTTCAATTGAAACAGAAAAAGAAAAATATTTACCGCGCGAAAAAGTAAAAATGACCATTTCGGTAAAAGATGAGCGCGGTTTACCAATGCCGGCCAATCTATCAATGGCTGTAGTTAACGATCAACTTTTATCGTTTGCCGATGATAAATCAGGAAACATTTTATCGCAACTATTATTACAACAGGATATCAATGAAAAAATTGAAGAGCCTGCTTTTTATTTCAATAAAAAAGAAGCAAAAGCAGATAAGGCTCTTGATCATTTATTAATGACCGCTGGATGGAGACGTTTTACCTGGGAAAAGATCATGGATGAAGAAATGCCTTTGATCAAATTTCCCGGTGAAAAAGCAATTGTTTCAGGTGTGATCTATAATTCAGAGACCGGAAAACCAATGAGTGATGTGAGCATCAAATCACCGGATGGTAGTGAAATTAAGACCGATGAAACAGGAAAATTCAAATTCACAAAATTGGATCTTACAGAACAAGTAACCTTAAACTTTAATGATGATGGATATTATCCGCAAGCGCAATATGTACAAAACTACAATCAAAATATGGTGGTGTATATGTACAAAGTTTACAAAAACCAATATTACGGTATCAGCAGAACCAAATCAATGAAAAATTCGGAAGCATTTGAAGATGCTATTCCAATGGCCGCTTCAGGTGCAGGAATGCGTGCAGAAAACAATGCTATACCTATGAAAAAAGCATTACCCGTTGCAAAACCAATTGATCGTTCTGAAGGAAAAAAAGATATTGACAATAAAGTTGTAGCACAAAACAACATCGCAAAAAACAAAGAAGAAAAAAATGCAAAAATAAACCGCGATGACGCTAGAGTAGTTGCCGGCTTGGCAGACAAACGCGCGAACCACTTTGCAATGGATGAAGAAATGGATATAGACAGAAATATCAATCAGGTACAAGGTGTAGTTTATTACCGCTCCCGTCAGTTTGCAGCGCCAAAATATGAGAAGCAGGAAAATGTAGAGAACAGAACAGATTTTAGAAATACCATTTACTGGAATCCGAATGTTGAGATCGGACATAGCGGTAAAAAAACAATTGAGTTTTATGCATCCGATGATATCACATCTTTCCGCACCACTATTGAAGGTTTAAGTGCAGATGGAAGCATTGGCAGAGTTGAAAAGAATTTCTTTACACAACTACCTTTTGCTATGAGCACTAAAATACCGGTTGAAGTAGCAACAGAAGATTTTGTTTCGATACCTCTTACTTTAAAGAACAATACAGATGGTCCGCTTGGCGGCGTGATCAGCATCACCTCACCTGATGGTTTACAAGAAGTTGTGAAAGTACCAAGTGTACAAACCATTATGCCCGGTAAAGCCAAAACCATTTATTTAGATTATAAAGTATTGGATAAGATTGGATATGGTGAGTTTACCATTGGCTTTAAAGCATGTGGATTAGGTGATGCATTCACACAAACCATCCGCATCGTTCCTAAAGGATTTCCGGTTCAAACTTCCTTCTCTGCGCAAGAAGTAGAAAAAGAATATGAATTTGAGATCAATAAAATGGTGAATGGATCTTTAAAAGCAACATTTAACGCCTATCCAAATGTGGTGAATGACCTAATGAAAGGGGTTGAAGGTATATTACAAGAACCTTACGGTTGCTTTGAACAAACCTCTTGCACAGCTTATCCTAATGCAATGGTATTAGATTACTTAAAAACAACCGACAGTAAAGACACCAAAACATTAGCACGTGCTACTGATCTGTTGGAAAGAGGTTACAAGCGCTTGGTTGGTTTTGAAGCATCGCAAAATGGATACGAGTGGTTTGGCGCTAATCCGGGTCATGAAGGTTTAACAGCATACGGCATCATGGAATTTATGGATATGAAAAAAGCCGGTCAAAATGTAGACGACAAAATGATCGAACGTACATCAAAATGGTTATTGAGTAAAAAAGACGGTAAGGGTGGTTTTACAAGAGAAAAACATGCTTATCACGATTTCGGAAGAATTAGTGATGACATTTTAAATGCATACATCGTATATGCTTTAGCTGATGCCGGTTATTCAGATATTAAAAAAGAATTTGAAACCACTTACAAAAAAGCAATGGATACAAAAGATCCATACATGTTGGCTATGATGGCTAACGCAGCTTATAACTTAAAAGAAACCGCAAAAGCGGATGAAGCAATGAAAGCACTAACAGCAAAGCAAGAAAAAGACGGCAGCTTTAACGGATTAACCCATTCGATCACTTACTCACAAGGTCAATCGCTTTACATTGAAACTACATCAATAGCCATTATGGCCATGCTAAAATCAGGAAAACATGCCGGTGAAGTTACAAAAGCTGTGCAATATTTAGTGAGTACACGCAGCGGATCAGGTGTATTTAGCTCTACACAAGGAACCATATTGGCTTTAAAAGCGTTAACAGAATATGCTAAAGCCAGCAAAAAAACGAATGAAGATGGTACAATTGCCATTTATGTAGATGGTAAAAAAGTGATAGAAAAAACTTACAAAGCCGGAGATAAAAATGCCATCACCGCAGAAGGAATTGAAGAATTCATAAAAGGCGAAGGCAAACACACCATCAAAGTAAAATACATTGGAGTAAAAACTCCTTTACCATATTCAGTTGCCATTAATTGGAGTACCTCTTTACCCAAGAGTGATGCAGAATGTAACATTGATCTAAAAACAAAATTAGCAAGTACTACTGCTAATGTTGGTGAAACCGTTCGTTTAACTGCAACCATTACTAATAAAAAAGCGGAAGAAGTTCCAAGTACCATGGCTATCATTGGTATTCCTGCCGGTTTCTCAATTCAACCTTGGCAGTTAAAAGAATTACAAGAAAAAAATGTATTTGATTATTATGAGATCAAAGGAAATAACCTAGCAGTTTATTACCGCGGTATGCCGGCAAAAGCAGTAAAAGAGATCAATTTAGATCTTAAAGCTGAAATGCCCGGAGAATATGATGCACCAGCCTCTACAGCTTATTTATATTACATGAATGAGTATAAAACCTGGACCGGTTTAAACAAGGTAACCATCAAAAAAGCAAATTCATAAACTGAAAAGTTTTTTTATAAAATGATTAGGTCACTTAAAAGCATCTCTATCCAATGCCGCACTTCGACTCCGCTCAGTGTGACATTGGATAGGGTTTTTTCCATTATAAAAACTAACGACAAACTCTCAAAACGACGTCATCCTGAGCGGAGTCGAAGGATCGTCGGAGTTATCGGAATTAAAGGCAATCAAAACAAGTACAAAACTAAAATTATAATATTAACGACCTTACTTCTTTCCTTTCAGCCTCTTTCTACATTTTCCTTATCCGCAGACTCAACCAAGATTTTTCCCCTTAACGACCCACGTAATCCTAATTGTCCCTGTCACAAATACCAAAAACTAGCTGATGAAGAGTATAAACGTATGTTAGGTGAACAACAAATTCAGGTGGCAAACAATGTTGTACAAACTTCAAACACTAATGTAACTGCAAGTAGCGGAACAATATCTTCTGAAAACGCGAATGCATCTCACAAACTTAAACGCAAAAAAATAAGTGCTCGACAAAAAAAATTCAAGCGTTTGGTTCAAGTAAAAAATTGGAAGATCTTCAGGAGATGGAAAGACCCCACTGCCTGCTTTAAATGGAGGTAGAAATAAACCAAATTTCAGTACAGAGATTCTGAAACATCCCGAAGTTATCGGGACAGAATGACCTCCATTATGAAAATATCATTCCTATTGAACTCGTCACCCTGTCCCGATAGATTTCGGGATTGATTCAGGGTCTCAGTTCTCAAAACTGCTATTCCCAATCTTTTGCCAAATCTGAAAATTCAGGATTTAATGTTTGAATTAAATTCATTTTCCAGGATCTTTTCCAATTTTTAAGTTGCTTTTCCCTTTTTATTGCGGTGTTTATTTCGCTCATTATTTCATAATAAACCAAGCAGTGCAAATTATATCTACTAGTAAATTCACCCATGTTGGTGCGATGTTCCTTTACTCGCCTCTCTAGATCATTTGTAACACCTATGTAAAAGGTAGTTGCATTTTTATTACTCATTATATAAACAAATGCATTGGTCAATTTCATGGTTTAAATTTAGCAATGAATATTAATTGAGAAAAAATTTTGGGCTTCAGAGTACTGAGATTCTGAAACAAGTTCAGAATGACCTCCATTATGAAAATATCATTCCTATTGAACTCGTCACCCTGAACTTGATTCAGGGTCTCAGTTCCCAAAACATTTAATGCTGAGATTCTGAAACAAGTTCAGAATGACAAGCTGCCTGCTTTAAATGGCGATGATCTTATTTCAAGTTTTGCATATCACAAAGCTTCTTGTACTGTCCGTTAAGGGCAATTAATTGTTGATGATTGCCACGCTCAACGATCTCGCCTTTGCTCATCACAATGATCTCGTCGGCGTTAATAATGGTAGACAAACGATGTGCGATAATGATACTTGTTCTGTTTTTCATTAAATTATTCAAGGCATCTTGCACCAAACGTTCACTCTCTGTATCCAAAGCGCTGGTTGCCTCATCTAATATCAATATCGGTGGGTTCTTTAAAATAGCACGTGCAATGCTCACACGTTGTCTTTGTCCGCCGCTTAATTTACCGCCTCTATCACCAATATTAGTTTGGTAACCATTAGGCTGTTGCAAAATAAACTCATGTGCATTGGCAATTTTTGCAGCTTCAACAACTTTTGCTTCATCAATTTGATCCATACCAAATGCAATATTATTGGCAATGGTATCATTAAATAAAATACTTTCTTGCGAAACAATCCCTATCTGTCTGCGTAAACTATCAATATCTATATTTTTGATCGGCACACCATCTATCAATATCTCACCAAGATCGGTATCATAAAAACGAGGGATCATATCCGCCAAAGTTGTTTTGCCGCTTCCACTCTGCCCTACCAATGCAATTGTTTTTCCTTTAGCAATATTCAAATTGATATTCTTTAAAATGTAACCTTCATCTCCCTTAATATAAGCAAATGAAACATTCTTAAATTCAATGTTCTTATCAAATGAATTGATCTTAACTGCATTCTCGGCATTACGAATGGCAATTTCTGCATGGAGTATCTTCTCAATACGCTCCTCTGAAGCCAATCCTTTTTGAATATTATTATAGGCTTGTGAAATTTGTTTGATAGGTGTTAGAATTTGTGATGCCACAGCAAAATATCCTATAAAGGCTGCAGATGTTAATCCATCATTATTTAGCGACATCACACCACCAATGAATAAGATCACCATTAAAATACCAACAACAATTGTTTCACTTAATGGTGAACCCAGATCGGTACGACGATAAACATTCACTTGTAATTTGTAATATTGATCATTCACCTTTTCAAACTTGCGTTTTAAATACGCTTCACCGGTAAAGGCTTTAATGATCTTCAATCCTCCTAATGTCTCCTCCATCATGTTGAATAAATGGCCTAACATTGACTTTCCAGCTGCTGCATTCTTTTTCAAAGAGCGATTTACCAATCCTACAATAATGCCTGCTACAGGTAAAAGCATAAATACGTACATGGTTAAATACGGACTAATACCAATTAACATCGAAAGAGAAATGAGAATGATCAATGGCTCGCGAAACACCATTTCCAAGGTTTGCATAATGCTCCATTCGATCTCTATCACATCGGTGGTCATACGGCTCATGATATCACCTTTGCGCTCATCACTGTAATAAGATAAAGGTAAAGCCAACACCTTCCCCATCATTTTATTGCGAATGTCGCGTACAACACCGTTTCGTATTGGTGCCAAACTGAACATGGCCATATAGCGACAAAAATTCTTTAAAAAAGTAAGTATCACAATTGAAACGCAGATCAATATCAAAGCTTCTGTTTTACCTTGTATCAATTGTTCAGGTGAAGTGCCATTCTTTAATATCAATCCCGACATGGTAGAATAAAACCATTCTTTTAGTGTATCCGCATTTAAATGCCCTGCATGAGAAAAGTAATTAGTTATATACTCCTGGTATTTATTTACATCTTTCTCAAACAAAAGATCTAAAAACGGGATGACCAATGTGATCGAAAAAACAGAGAAAACAGAGAATAAGATGTTAAATGCGATATTTTGAATAGCATATCGCCAGTACCCTTTAACGTATTTAAAAACAGAAAAAAGCTTTAACATTTACAAAGCGAATATACAAATAAACCTTTTATGTAGCAGGATTTAAAAGGATAACGCTTAAACCTGAAATTTATTTTAATATACAAAACGGTATGATTACCTTTACCTTATGGATAGTGTTAGACAGCAAAAAGTAAATAAACTGGTTCAAAAAGAATTGGCGGAGATCTTTCGCAGTGAGGCGCGCAACTTATTTGGCGGCGCTTTTATTACTGTAACAGTTGTTAGGGTTAGTCCTGACCTTGGCGTTGCCAAAGTTTACGTGAGTATTATGGCCACCAAAGATAAAGCTGCCATTTTTGAATTGATCAAAGAGCAGGTTCATCCTATCCGCAAACGTCTGGGAATTTCAGTAGGCAAGCAATTGCGCATAGTACCTGAATTACATTTTTACCTCGATGATTCATTGGATTACGCCATGAAAATTGAAAGTTTGTTAAAGAAATAAAAAATTGGATTTCAGTTTTTTCATAGCCAAACGTTACCTCATTTCTAAAAAATCAAACAATGCTATTAACATTATTAGTTGGATAAGCATTGTTGCAATTGCCGTTACCACCGGCGCGCTAATTGTGATCTTATCGGCTATGAATGGCTTAACCGGAGCGGTTGCAGGCCTTTACAACACCTTTGAACCTGACCTGAAAATAACTGCAGCTAAAGGCAAATTTTTTAAGGCAGATGAAACGTTCTATAAAAAAATTCAGGGGATCAACGGTATTGAAGCCCTTTCTCAAACTTTTTCAGATAAAGCCTTATTGAAGAATAACGAAAAACAAACCTTGGTTTCGGTTAAAGGTGTTGATGATAATTTTAATAAGGTCACCAAGATCGATTCGTCCATTATTGAGGGATCTTATCTATTAAATTCAAAAAAGAACTCCATCTTATTGGGAAAAGGCGTTTGCAATATTTTGCAAGTGAACATTATGGAAGTGTCAAGCGAATTGAGCTTGTTGAGTCCGAATAAAGGGAAATCGGGAGGCATCAACCCACAAGATAATTTCACGCAGGTTTTTACCACACCCAATGGCGTATTTTCATTGAATGATGAATTTGATTACCAATACGTATTCGTGAATTTACAAACTGCCAAAGAATTATTTAATGAACCCGAAAGAGTGAGCGCCGTTGAGATCAAATGCAAGGGAGATATCAATTCAATACAAGAGCAACTAATTGAAAATTTAGGAAGTGACTACGTGATCAAGAACAGATATCAATTGAATGATGTTTTATTTAAAACACTTGAAACAGAAAAACTGGCAACCTTCATCATTCTTGCTTTTATTTTAGTGATCGCTACTTTCAATATTATTGGTGCATTAACCATGTTGATCATTGAAAAACAAAAAGACATTAAGACCTTATTTAGTTTGGGTGCCGACTTGAGCCTGATCAGAAATATTTTTATGCGTGAAGGATTTTTAATAACCGGTGTGGGTGCTGTAATTGGATTAGCATTGGGATTGCTTGTTTGCTGGTTACAAATTCAATTTCATTTGGTGAAGTTTGGCGATGAGTTTGTGATACCATATTACCCAATTGAATTACAAGCGAAAGATTTTGTTTGGATCTTTGGTTTGATCATGCTAATAGGCTTTTTTGCAGCCTTATATCCGGTAAGATTTTTTACGAAGAATGCGAAATTGAATTGATCAGTATCCGAAATTTTTAAGACGTGCCTCGTTATTACGCCAATCTTTGTCAACCTTAACAAACAGTTCTAAATAGATCTTCTTCCCAAAAAAAGCTTCACATTCTTTACGAGCCTGTTCACCCACTTTTTTAATGGCCGAACCTTTATCACCAATGATGATCCCTTTTTGACTATCGCGCTCTACTAAAATATCTGCCTGAATTTTTATGATCTTTTCTTCGTCTTTAAAGGAGTTTACGTTCACTTCAACACTATACGGAATTTCCTTTTTGTAATTCAATAAGATCTTTTCGCGAATGATCTCACTTACAAAGAAACGCTCATTTTTATCGGTTAAGGTATCTTTATCATAAAACGCTGGGGCTTCTGGCATCAAGTCAATAATGCGTTTCATGATCTTATCTAAATTGATCTTTTGAAGAGCGGAGATGAACTGCAGATCAGCTTTAGGAAGAAGGGTACGCCATTTTTTTGCTTTCTCCTCTAATTGTTCCGGCTTTGCAGCATCTATCTTGTTAATGAGCACAATTATTGGCGTATCGGTCTTTTTAAGTTTCTCCAAATACGTTTCATCCAATTCTATATCCTCGTAAATATCAGTGATCAGAAGGAAAAGATCTGCATCACTCAAGGCCGTGATCACAAACTGCATCATTTTTTCCTGCAATTTGTAATTAGGCTTTAAAATACCGGGCGTATCACTGAATACAACTTGATAATTATCGCCACTTACTATACCCATAATGCGGTGGCGGGTTGTTTGAGCCTTAGAAGTAATGATGCTAAGCCTTTCGCCTACTAGGGCGTTCATAAGGGTTGATTTTCCTACATTAGGACAACCAATAATATTTACGAAACCGGCTTTATGCAATGTATTTGGTGTTTGTTGATAACATTTATTTGTTTTACAAAGAAAGTAAATATATCTTTGCAGCGCAATTAAGTAAAGCATTATTATTTTAAAGATATAGTGCGGGATAGAGTCGATGACGAATCAGCAAAGCTGATTGTCACGATGAAGACAAAGCGAAGCTTTCGTCTTCACAGGGGTGAAAGAAGAACTAAAATACAGCACGAAATTAAAAAATATAGTGCGGGATAGAGCAGGGGTAGCTCGTTGGGCTCATAACCCAAAGGTCGTTGGTTCGAATCCATCTCCCGCTACCAAAGAAACCCTCAGTTCAACTGGGGGTTTTTCAATTTATGGAATTTGTAGTATACATACTTTACTCTAAAAACAGCAATCGAAATTATACCGGCTATACAACCAATCTGATT
>JBIKKW010000265.1:0-2548 GCA_044360115.1 Bacteroidia bacterium | reverse complement strand
AAATAAAGTTTTAGTTGATCCTTATTTGAAGTTTAATAATGTTAGTTGGAATGCGGGAGCAATATATAAACCACTTCAGTCATTTAATTTGTTTGTTAATGTTGGTTCTGCCTGGCGAAGTCCTGCTCCTAATGAATTATACAGTAATGGTATTCATCATGGTGTTGGTGCGATTGAAAGAGGTAATAATCAACTTACACCTGAAAAGGTTATAAATGTTACACTAACAGGAATTTTGCAGCATAAACTAGTAAGTTCTGAACTAACGGTTTATCATAACCAATTTGAAAATTTTATTTTCATGAATCCGGCAAATCAAGCGGAACTAACAATAAAAGGCGCTTTTCCGGTTTTTAACTATACACAGGCTAAGGCGCGGATTAGTGGAGTTGATTTTAAAAGTACAATAAACCTCACAAAAAATTTCACAATTATCCCTAAGGCTATGTGGTTGCGTGCTTGGAATTATACCATTAATGACTATTTAATTTATATGCCTTCTGACCGTTATCAATTGGACGCGATTTATAATTTTAAACTAAAAAAGAATGAGTTTTATGCTCAGGCATCTTATCAGCATATTACAAAACAATGGCGTGTGCCTAGTAATACTGATTTTGCGCCGCCACCAGCTGGTTATAATTTGATAGCTACGGAAATTGGTACAACACTTCTGGTAGGAAAACAAAAGTTAAACATTAGCATTGCAGCGAATAATTTATTAAATCAGGTATACCGTGATTACTTAGATAGATTCAGGTATTATACAGATGCCCAAGGAAGAAATTTCACCTTAAGATTAAAAATGCCATTAATTATTTATAATAAAACAAAAAACAAAGAACAATGAAACAAATATTAAAAGGAGGAATATTAGCATGTTTATTATTTGCTGTATCCTGTAAAAAAGACAAAGATTTACAACCAGTTCCACCACTAATTACTAACCCACCTGAATTAATAACAAGTATGAAGTTGTTATTTGTTGATTCGGCAAATACAAGCAACACTGCAAGTGCCTATTTTAATGATCCGGATGGACCGGGAGGAAATGCACCAATTCAGTTTGATACCATTCGTTTAAATCCAAACAAAACCTATTTGGTTACATTGTTACTTTTTGATCAAACTAAAAATCCTGTTGATACCATTTCAAAGGAAATATGGAAGGAGCGCGATGAGCATCAGTTTTTCTTTCACCATACCGGCGTGAGTATATCAACTATTTATACTGATTTGGATTCAAAGAGCATCCCTGTTGGTTTAAATACAAAGTGGCGAACAGGATCTATTGCTAACGGAACATCACGTATTGTTTTAAAACACCAGACTGATGGAACAAAGAACGGAACAGAGGGGCCGGGAGAAACGGATGTGGAGGTAAATTTTCAATCATATATAACTAACTAAGGATCATGAAAAAAATAGTTTATTCAATAGTGTTAATATTATCAATTGTAGTTTACAGTTGTAATAAAACAAAGTCGGTTTCAAATCGATTAGACGGTCAAAAGTGGAATGTGACAGAGCTTTCTGTGGATGGTGTAAATCAACCACAATTACCTGTAATTAAGTTTAGTGAATGTGAGATCTATAAAGAGTCGTGCAAAGGATTATGGTATTTGGGTGAAACAGGGCATGGTGGGATTATTTGGCAGATTCGCGATAAAGGAAAAACCCTGGAAATAAGCAATCAGGCCGATCATACCCATTCAATCGAAGATGTAAAAGCCGCTGAGCAATGTATTGCTTTTAGTGGTGTATACAAAATCATCAAAAGCAAACGTAAAAGTATGGAATGCGAAACGAGCACAGCTTATGGATATTCAGGAAAGAAGGTGGTTTTAAAGATGGAAAGACAAGATTAAATAATTATTTACTAATTGGTTATGGAGGGTAGACAACAGAAAAAATTTCATGTGTGTTTGTTTAATTTTTGTGTTTATCCTCCTAACCTAATACTAATTATATGAAAAAATTACCTGTAACAGTATTAAGTGGTTTTTTAGGTGCAGGAAAAACCACATTACTGAATCATGTGCTTAACAATAAAGAAGGGTTAAAAGTAGCTGTTATTGTTAATGATATGAGTGAAGTTAATATAGACGCACGACTTGTTTCTGAGAATACTAATCTTTCACGCACAGAAGAAAAGTTAGTTGAAATGAGTAATGGTTGCATTTGTTGTACGCTTAGAGAGGATCTTATTCTTGAGATTGAACGTTTGGCAAAGGAAGACCGTTTTGATTATCTTTTAATTGAAAGTACTGGTATTAGTGAACCTCTTCCCGTAGCGCAAACTTTTTCATTTGTGAGTGAAGACGGTAAGATTGATCTGGCAAGATTTGCCCGACTGGATACTTTAGTTACGTTAGTTGATGCTTTTAATTTTTTTAAAGATTTTGGAACTCATGAAACGATTGTCGATAGAAATTTAACGGAAGACGTCTCTGACAGCAGGCCAATCGTGAATTTGCTAACCGATCAGATTGAATTTGCAAATGTTATTGTCCTAAATAAAACAGACCTGATTAGTAGTGACGATCTT
>JBIKKW010000264.1:0-2550 GCA_044360115.1 Bacteroidia bacterium | reverse complement strand
ATCGTTAACACCACATATTGGTGCTGCCACTAATGAAGCACAAGAACGCATTGGTGTGGAGTTAGCCGAAAAAATAATTGCTGCACTGAAGTAATAGAACCTCATCATATTTAAAGCCACTTATTCGCCAAGGCGGAAAGTGGCTTTTTTATTGTAATTTTACACTAACTTAAACACCTCATGCATAGCATCGAACCCTTTTATAATTGGCGACATTTATATGTGGCTGCTGAGGACCCCGATTCGCCTTTTTACAATCGGGAGTATAGCGAGTTTGAGTACAGCAATACCATTTACAATTACTACATACACCCGCAATGGGATGATATAGGTAGTGAGACCTTATACATAAAGATCTTATTTGTTGATTACAACGAAAAATATGCCATCATCGAAATGATAGGTGAATGGAACGACGCCATTACCAACGATATCATGTATTTGAAACGTGACATTATTGATGAATTGAATTACTTTGGCATCAATAAATACATTTTAATTGGCGAAAACGTATTGAATTTTCATAGCAGCGACGATAGTTATTACGAAGAGTGGTTTGATGATAATGATGAAACCGGATGGATCGTTCTGTTGAATTTCAGAGAACATGTATTAAAAGAGTTTCAGCACGCCCGCATCGATTACTACTTTATTTCGGGTGGAGAGTTAGATGAGTTTGAATGGCGAAAATTCTCGCCCGGCCAGGTATTTGGCAATGTGAGCAAGGTAATTACAAAACGCTTGGGTTAATTAATCCCCTTCCGTTACAAATAAATTAACTGAAACGGTTTCTTTTGACCGTAACTTAACAGACCGCCCACCTACTATAGTGTAAGGTGCTACAATGGCAGGATCATGTCCATGTCCATAAATAAAATAACTTCCTTTAAAAGCTTCAAATTTAAAATACCCATTCTTATCCACCCTTACTTTCGCATCATAGACTGTTGTATCTCCTGAAGGCTGGTCGGTAGCATCGAATTTAATGAAAACCGTAGCATCTGTTATCACTTTTTCATGATGTTTTACAGTGCCTTCAATAAGGGCATTGCCACCCAATTGGTTTTTCTTGCAACCAAAAAATGCACTTATTAAAATTAATACAATTAAAGTTTTTTTCATGCTATTGTCCGTTTGGGTCAGCAAATCGCTTATCATTAATAAATCGGTAATCTGTTAAGGTATTTAAAAAGGCAATGATATCTTGTTTTTCCTGACTGCTTAAGGCTATACCACCAGATTGCAATGCCGGATCAAGATTTACCAAATTGGTAATATTATTCGTGTAATGATCCAAACATTCTTCCAATGTATTATATCTTCCATCATGCATATATGGGAAAGTTAAAGCCACATTGCGCAAACTCGGTACTTTAAATTTGTATCTATCGGCAGCCAAACCGGTAATATGTGCCCTGCCGCTATCATTGATCAATGGGTTAACCGATAAACCAATGCTTCTGAAACTGAAGTCAGAGAACAAAGGCTCAGGGTGACACGATTGGCATTTCGTTTTTACAATAGTGTAGCCTCTTAACTCCGCATCGTTCAATTTAACACCGTCTTCTCCCCTTTTGTAAAGATCGAATTTACTGTTGTATGAATACATCAAACCCATAAACTGCGCCATAGCCTTCAGCATACGCGAATCGTTAACCTCTTCGGTTCCATAAGCCTTTTTGAACAATTCTCTGTATTTAGCGCTGTTGCCAAGTTTGGTTAAAACATTACCAAAATTCTCTGCCATTTCAATCGGATTTTGAATTGGTCCTATTGGCTGAACCTCAATGTGGTTAATTCCGCCATCGTGCATAAACAATTTATGCCATGTTAAATTATATAAGGCAGGTGCATTTCTATTTCCAACCAGATCGTTTATACCATGACTGAATTTATGGTCGGCATGCGCAAAAGCAACGTATTGTTGATGACAGCTTCCGCAAGAAATTTTATTATTGGCCGATAGCATAGGTTCATAGAACAAAGCTCGACCCAAAATAAACACATCTTCCTTAATTGGATTATTTGAGAAGGTATAAACTGGCTGAGGCCAACCTTCCGGTATTATTTCTTTTAATTCGTTACTTGGTAAGATCTCATTAATTTTTGGATCAACCTTACACGAATAAAAGAAAACAAAAACTAATACAATTAAAATATTCTTAAGCATTGAATTAAGGTGTTATTGATTGAAAACTGAACATATCCTTGTAATTATTGGCAAGCATATTTGTTTCGTTACCTGGTGTCATCACATAATACAAGTTAGCAAAATTCACAGTTACCGGGTTCTTGAACATTTCACTCAGATCGGTCTTAATTTTTAATTGAGGCGATTTGGTCTTATTGATCTCTAGATCTTGTCCAAATGTAATTGAACTTGATCTGATAGAACTGTTCGGATAAGCAAAACCGCCAACATGATAGGTTATATCTTGCATCGAGTTTATTGCCTGAGGAGACGAAGCCTCCATTTTTAGCATAATGTATCCAGTGCTCCAGTCCCAAAACATATTTAGTGATGGTTTTAGATCGCCATCTTGCACACCC
>JBIKKW010000263.1:0-2551 GCA_044360115.1 Bacteroidia bacterium | reverse complement strand
AACAAAAAAAATAAAGATGAATATGTATGAGAAATATTTAGCCACTAAATGCTCTCAATTTTTTGCAAGATGGAAGTGCCTTCAATTTTCTCTTCATTGCTGGTACATTGATAATTCATCATAACCACATACAACGATGAAATACAAATGATCAAAATCCCAACAACTGACGTAATTACAGTTACATAAATAGGCACATCATTTTGAATGTTATTAATGGAGTTGATATCATCCATTTTAATGCGCGACATCATAGAAACAACCATTAAAATATATACTGGTAAATAAGCAATGATGATCATAATATAAGTACACAAACCTCCAACAAAGGATATCAACCATGTCATCCAAAAATTACCTTTCAGATATTTTAGAACTTGTCCGGTTGCTGCAAAAAAACCGAGCTTATGTCGTTGACTCGTAAAAACGATGGCCACTAACATATAAACATAAATAGGCATTAGAACCATTATTAAGAACATGAACATTAATACCATTAATAATACCCCAACAAAGCCAATTGATTTTAGCAAAACAATAAAAACACCAATGATCAATGCAAATACCACATAAGTGATGATGCTGAAAAGCATTAATAAGAACATCACACCCAAATTACGCCAGTAAGATACAAAAAAGCGTTTAGCGATCATGCCAATACTTGGCTTTTCGTTTTCAGGCAGCTCCTCATTTACCAGCAGATGTTCATTAACTACAGTATTGTATACCGATGAACCCAGAATGGAGAAAATAATAACAAAGAAAAAAGGCACAGCCATATCGCTTAGCATTTGCATTGGATTGCCGCCATATGCAAGGTTACCAAATGAAAACTTCAACAAAAATGAACTGGCAATGCTATTCAATAAAAAGAACGGACCGGCCAATGCCAGAATTGCGCCAAAGAATGAGCGAAAGTTTCGGGTGAGGTAACCAAAAGAAGCGCCAAACACTTCTCCAAAATCTCTTACTTTTTTAAAATATATTTTAGGTTTCATAGTTATGAGGATATTTACGTTTATAATAAAGTGGCAATGCAATAAAATAAAAAATAATGAAGGCTAATGAGCCTAATATAATTGTTAGCGATAAGGCGATATGCATTTGCGTATATCGTGTTACAAAACTTTCCAAAAAACCGGCTAAAATAAATACAGGCACCAAACCGAGAATTATCTTTAATCCATCTTTAACTTTTTGTTTAAATGATTCCAGGCGGGTATAGGTTCCCGGAAAAATAAAACTATTACCTAAAACAATACCTGCACAGCCCGCCAAAATAATTGCAGATATCTCTAAAGTACCATGTATCCATACAACTTTTAATGCATCATTAAGCACATTGTACTGATAGAACATGGCAAAAAAACTACCCAGCATGATACCATTGAAAACTAAAAAGAAGGATGTGCCGAATGCGGTTAACAAACCAAATACAAAGGCCATAAAAGACACTTTAATGTTATTGATGGTGATAGTAACAAACATTACGAATTGATTTTCTTCACCATAAATACCAAGCGCGTTACCATTCTTTATCCGATCGATGGTACTATCAACATAACCATCACCAAGAATCATTCTCACAAAACTATCATCATATATTTGTGAAATAACTCCTAAAAATGTTGCCAAACCAAATACCAAAAAAGAAATAAGGAATTGTTTATGATAATTGGAAAAGAACATAGGTAATTCATAAATATAAAATGTAATAAATCGGTTACCGCTTTCTTTTCTATTCTTATAAACCAAATGATGTACCTTAGAAGCAAGGCTGTTCACATAATTTTGCGTGCGGCTTTGCGGATAATTTGTATTGGTATAGGCCAGATCATCGGTGATCTCAACAAACATTTCAGTAAGTTCAGCCGGATTTACTTTTTCCTTACTGTTTAATTTTTCTTCATAGCCAAGCCACTTCTTCTCATTCTGCTTTAAAAAAGTGATCTCTTTCATGCGTGTAAATTAATGCTGGCTGTAGGTTTTAAATAAATATAAATATATATATTTATAAAATAAATTCAAACCTAATTCTTGGAACAAATACACATAAATACCACACAAAATGTAGCGCTTTCATATGAGCCGGCTGGTATTGGTTTTCGTATTTTAGCCGGCCTGTTAGACAGGGTTTTCTTTTATGTATATGTAATATTGGTGATCTTCATTTTTCAGAAATTTGTGATCAGTCATAATTATTACTCTGAAGAATATGAGAAAGCAGAAACCTATAATGCTATCATGTATGGTATTATGATCTTATTGCTTTTGCCTGCATTTTTATACCATTTATTATGCGAAACATTTATGAACGGCCAGAGTTTTGGTAAAAAAATAGTTGGCATTAAGGTGGTGAAGATCGATGGAACACAACCAAATTTTGGATCATACCTCATTCGCTCGATGTTACGACTGATAGATGTTACGGTGTTTTCACCGGTGGTTGCCATTGTAAGTATTGCCGCGAGCGAAAAAAGTCAGCGCCTTGGTGATATGGCTGCCGGCACAACCGTAATTAAATTAAATTCGAAAGTTAGTTTAGCAGATA
>JBIKKW010000101.1:0-9734 GCA_044360115.1 Bacteroidia bacterium | reverse complement strand
GAACTGCCATTTTAATTGACCTTCAGGAGTAAAGTCTTTCCACATTGATGATTGCATGAAACCAGCCCAATACATAGGAACTGCATAAATAACAATACCTAACGTTCCGATCCAGAAATGTTGATTTGCTAATTTTTCGGAATAAAGTTTTGTTTGAAATAATCTTGGGATCAACCAATATAAGATACCAAAGGTTAAGAAACCATTCCATCCTAAGGCACCAACGTGTACGTGAGCAATTGTCCAATCAGTAAAGTGTGAAATAGCATTTACATTTTTTAATGATAACATCGGACCTTCAAAAGTAGCCATACCATAAGCAGTTACGGCTACTACTAAAAATTTCAAACCAACATTATCACGCACGCGATCCCAAGCACCACGTAAGGTTAATAATCCGTTGATCATACCACCCCAAGATGGAGCAATAAGCATTACTGAGAATACAACACCTAAAGATTGTGCCCAATCAGGAGTAGAAGTGTATAATAAGTGGTGAGGACCAGCCCAGATATAGATAAAGATCAAGGCCCAGAAGTGGATAATTGATAAACGGTAAGAGTAAACAGGACGTTGAGCAATTTTAGGTAAGAAGTAATACATTAAACCTAAATAGGGTGTAGTTAAGAAGAATGCAACGGCATTATGACCATACCACCATTGAACCAATGCATCTTGTACACCTGCATACCATGAGTAAGATTTCCAGAATGAAACAGGGATCTCAATGGAGTTAACAATGTGCAACATGGCAACAGTAACTAAAGTTGCAATGTAAAACCAAATGGCAACATATAAATGGCGTTCTCTGCGGCGAATGATCGTACCAAACATGTTCCAACCAAACACAACCCAAATAAGGGTAATTAAAATATCAATTGGCCACTCTAATTCAGCATACTCTTTACCGGTAGTATAACCCATTACCAAGGTAGCGGCAGCTAAAACAATAATTAATTGCCATCCCCAAAAGTGGATCTTACTTAAAAGATCGCTGAACATGCGAGCCTTTAGTAAACGTTGTAACGAATAGTAAACACCCATAAAGATACCATTACCTACAAAGGCGAAAATGATAGCGTTGGTGTGAATTGGACGAACACGTCCGAAGGTTGTATATGGCAATTCAAAGTTGAACATAGGCCATACCAATTGTAAAGCAGCTACCAAGCCGGCAAGCATACCCACCAGCGCCCAAAGTATGGTTGCGTAGGCAAACATCTTTACTATTTTGTTGTCATACTGAAATTTTTGTAGTTCCATAATTAATTGTTGTTTGTTGTTTTATTTTCGGTTGATTGTTTTGTTTTAGAATTTGGATCAAAGAGCATGCGAACAGAAGGCGTGTAATCATCTTCGTATTGTCCGTTTTTAACCGACCAGATGAACGCTACCAAAAAGCCAATTGCCATTAGTAAACTTGCTCCGATCATGATGAAAATTGCTCCCATATAATTGTTTGTAAAAGTATTTCTGATTGGTTTTAGCCTTTTTGATAAACATCACGTCAAAACATGACTTTTATCAGTTTTTTGATTTTTAAGTTTTAAAGAATAGGCCCAGGCACTAATACTTGTGAATAGTACAATACTAATAGAGCTGATAGGCATTAAAATGGCGGCAATTACCGGAGATAGATCACCTTGAACGGCAAAATATAAGCCTACTATATTATATATGATCGAAATGATGAAACTGCCGATGATCACCTTTTTATCATCTTTACAATATTGTATGATCTCCCTTAGTTTATTAAAGTTTGAACCATTTAAAATAGCATCGCAAGCCGGCGAAAAATTATTCATATCATCAGTTATTGCAATTCCAACATCACTTTGTTTTAATGCGCCGGCATCATTTAAGCCATCGCCCAACATGATCACTTTTTTGTTTTGTGATTGTAATGATCGGATGAATTGAAGTTTATCTTCCGGTTTCTGATCAAAAAGCATGGTTGTGCTTTTGCCAAAAATGTGTTCTAAATTTTCTCTGTCGTTTTCGTTATCACCTGATACTATATAAATAGAATGCGTGGTCTTTAATTTCGGAATCAGATCATTTAAACCTGAACGGTATTTATTTTTAATGATAAAGCAACCTTTTATAACACCGTTTATACTAACATAAACTAAACTACCATCGGCTTGCTCTATAAAGTTTGCAGTTCCTAAATAGTTAGCCGAACCAAGTTTTACTTCAACCCAATTTATTTTTCCGGAGATACCTTTACCTTTTATTTCCTGATAATCTGAAATTTTATTTGGTTTAGATGATTGTAAGGAGGAAACAATGGCCTTACTAAGCGGGTGGTTTGATTGTGATGCAAGACTTCGCACATAGGCCTGTTCCGTTTCGGTTAACAGATCGCCTTGATAGATCAATTTTGCTTCTTGCTGATAAGTGATGGTTCCTGTTTTATCAAATACAATGGTGTCTGCATCTGCAATGCGTTCAACAGCATTGGCATTTTTAGCATAAAACTTATATCTGCCCAAATATCGAAGGATATTTCCATTGGTAAAAGTTGCACTCAATAAAAGCGCGCAAGGGCAAGCAACAATTAAAATGGCGGTGATACTATTTAATACGTTTGCCGGATTATTTATTTGCCAATAAATGCCGGTAATGATGGCAATGGAAAACAGAACGTATGTGAAGTATTTGCTTAAGCCATGAATAAAGGATGTTTTTTTCTCCTCAACATCTTCTTTAAACACATCGTTGTTCCATAATTGCGTTAAGTAACTTTGCGAAACCTCTTTAATAACTTCTAACTCAATAGCGCCTTCTGTTTGCTTACCGCCGGCGTAAACTATTTCGCCAATTGTTTTTTCGGTGGGTAAAGATTCGCCGGTAACAAAACTATAATCGATTGAAGCTTTACCCAAGAATAAGATGCAATCGGCAGGTATGATCTCTCCATGATGAATTTTTATGCGATCACCAACTTGTAATTTTGAAACCGGAATTTGTTTTTCGGTTTGGTCATCCTGTATCACTGTAACACCTAAAGGAAAATAGGACCTGTAATCACGTTCAAATGAAAGTGTTTCATAAGTAAGATCCTGAAAATAGCGCCCTACCAGCATAAAAAACACAATACCACTCATTGAATCTAAATAGCCTGCGCCAGTATTTGTAAGGATCTCAAAAACGCTTCTGCTAAATGTGATGACTACTGCCAACGCAATTGGTGCATCAATATTTAGGAACTTTTGTTTTAAACTTTTGTAGGATGATATAAAAAAGTCGGAAGCCGAATAAAAGAATACAGGTAATGCCAAAAAAAGATTTAAGTATGAAAAGAAACGCTTTAACTGTTCATCTTCCAAATAACCAAATGAAAAGTATTCCGGAAAACTCAGCATCATAATATTTCCAAAACAAAATCCTGCTATTCCTATCTTGTAAATTTTTGCTTTGTTGTATTTTTTTAAAGCCTTAGTGCTGATGTTATTTAAACTGATGTGTGGCTCATAGCCAACCGAAGTTAATATTTCAGCTATCTTTTTAAGTGAAACTTTATCTGATTCAAACACAACGGTAACTTCTTTTTTTAAGAAATTTACCTGCGATTTAATGATGCCGCCATTTAGTTTATTTAAATGTTCAAGTAACCAAACACACGAACTACAATGCATTTGTGGCAAGTAAAAAGTAACATGGTTTTGAACACCTTCCGAAAAATGAATGAGTTTACTTTTTACTGTTTCATCTTCCAAAAAAGCAAACTTGCCTTCTCTCACTTTTATTTTTTGAGATAAACCCGGATTTTTTTCAATGTCGTAATAATCACAAAGTCCTTTATCATTGATGATCTCATAAACCATTTTGCAGCCATCGCAACAAAATACTTTTTCTTCGTGTTTGATCGAATCGCTACTACAGCTGTCACCGCAATGGTAACAAGAATGCTTTTGAGCGGTTTGCGTTTCAGCGAACATAATTAAATGATACAATAATTAACAAGCCAAAGTTACAGGTATGTTTATAGGCAATTATGATAATTGTCAGTTTGAGCGGTGATGTCCGTCACTATTTTTTATCCGATTTAATTTATATCTTTATTGAAATATTAAATATTTGTGATATGAATCCGGTAGAGAATTTACATTTTGCCATTGGCCAGTTAGCATTTGCTGTTGCTTTTTCTGATGGAAAGGTTCAGAAGGAAGAACGTGAAAAATTCCAAAGCATTGTTGTTCAGGAGTTGAAGCGTGAAGACTATAGTTTTGATGTGACTGATATTGTTTTTCAGATCATGGAAAAAGATAAGATGGATTCAAACACAGTTTATGATTGGGCCATGAAAGAGATCCGTTCAAACAGCCATTATTTAAGCCCCGAATTAAAGCAGAAATTTTTATTGGTAATGGATAGAGTGGCGAGTGCTTACCCGCCGATAACAAACGATGAGTCTTCAATTATCAATAAATTTAAAAAAGATATTGCCGGCATACATGGCGACCCTGTTTATTATAATAAGAAATAACAAAAAAGCCCTTCAAACCTGAAGGGCTTTTGTTTTTTTAAGAAAAGATCAACCAATTAGGATCTGTTTTTTGTTATCCTGTTTAATGGCTTCTTCTTTTTTGTTGATATCATCTTTTAAAATGCCATCTTCATATTTTACATTGATCTTTTCGGCACTTGCTGTTTTTGTTAACTGAAATGAAAGTGAGAATGAATTATATGAAAATTCTTTACGTCTGAATTTTTCAATTTCATTTTTCTTCAAAGGTTTTCTTCAACCCTTATGGTAAGGGATTTATTATCAAGGCTAACTTGAAAATCTTCTTTTTTGAGGCAAGTTACAGATAGCTCAATTTTAATTTCTTAATCTGTTTCATTAATGTAGGTTTATGGCAAAGCATTTTAAGATCTTTGAAAATGGTTGCGCCAAAAAATTTGTTATTGTTAAACAGATCAGTGAACTCAAATGAAAAATGTATTCTATTTTTAATGACACCTAAATTCATCCAGTTAAAAGAATTCTGTAACATTCATTATTAAACTTTAGATTATATAGAGGATTATTATGAGCTAATTTTTTAAAATTTATTGCGGTTATTCAAAAACTAAAGAATAAGCATTATTTAGGTAAAAAGTGATTAAATCAGAAGGCTAAATTAATTTATAATTGCGAAATGGCCTTTTGAACTAGTGAAATGAATTTTCGGGTTAGCGAAAAGGGAGTATCAATTGACGCTAAAAATTTTATCTTATGGAATAGAAATTTAGTATACTATTTTCAATCAATTATTATACCTAAAAAGAGATTTTATTTTAATGATTACGTAACATAAGCAGTAACGAATTTAATTAGATCATGAACAAAATATTACTTTTTCTTATCACGTTCTTAACTTTTATTTCATTTGAGATCAGGAGTCAGGCCATTACATGCCCATCAGTTAATGCACAGGTAACAACTGGGGCAAGTACAACCATCTGTCAGGGTAAATGTGCCGTATTAACGGCTACCGTACCACCAATTAAAGAAACTACAACGTATTCGGTTGGCAGTATACCTTTTGCTCCACAATCTACTGTAGGTGCCACTTCGGTTGTTTTGAGTGATGACTCTCAGGCTGGACCCTTACCTATTGGTTTCAATTTTTGTTTTTTTGGTAATACATACAATCAATTTTATTTAGGTTCAAATGGTTGGATCTCTTTTTCTGCCGGTCAAACAAATGCATTTACATCAGCTTCCATCCCTAGTACAGCCTTTAATGTCCCACAAAATAGTATCATGGGCCCTTGGCAAGATTGGCACCCTGGAACAGGTATTGGCCCTTATATTTCATACAGAACAATAGGTACAGCACCGTGCCGAGCGCTTGTTGTAACCTGGTTTAATTGTCCAATGTTTTCATGTACTACTACCTATGGAACATTTCAAATTATCATTTATGAAACAACAAATTATATTGAGAACCATTTAACCAATAAGCCAAATTGTTTGTCTTGGGCAGGAGGTACTTCTGTGCAAGGTATTCACAATTTAGGTGGAACCATTGGTATACCGGTTCCGGGAAGAAATTCAACACAGTGGACTGCAGTGAATGAAGGCTGGAGATGGACACCAAATGGAAATCCTACTTATACCATTAACTGGGTTGGCCCAACCGGACCAGTTGGAACCGGAACGCAGGTTACAGTTTGCCCTTCTGCAACTGGAATTTATACTGCAAACGCTACCTTGGGCGGATGCGTTGGTAGTACGAATATTTCTCATACAACTCAAGTTGTAGTTTCTCCAGGCCCAACGATCACGGCAAATTCAGCATCCGTGTGTGTAGGTTCGGGCACCACAATGACAGCATCAGGCGCTAATACTTATACATGGCAACCGGGTAACATCATTGGTTCATCTGCATCTTTTACACCAGGCTCAACAACGGTATACACCGTAACAGGAACATCAGCATCAGGATGTACAGGTAGTGTAACCACAACGATAACAGTGAACCCGTTACCGGCGGTAACACCAACAGCTAACACACCAATTTGCGCCGGAGGCACATTGAATCTTTCGGTAGGATCAGCATCGTCCTACACATGGAGTGGTCCTAATGCATTTTCAAGCAGCGCGCAAAGCCCAACGATTAACAATGTAACACCTGTAAATGCGGGTAATTATTCCGTAAGTGTAACAAGCACCGCAGGTTGTAAAGCAACGAATTCAATTGCAGTTGTAGTAAACCCAACCGTTATATTAACACCTGGTAACTTTGGACCCTATTGCGTGGGCTCAGTGATAAACTTAACGGTAGCAGCGGCGTCAAGTTACACATGGAGTGGTCCTAATAGTTTTTCGAGTAATTTTCAAAACCCGGCCATTGCCAATAGTCAAACTATTCATGCGGGCACTTATACAGTGAATACAACAAGTGCAGCAGGTTGTAAAAGTACAGGAACAACCAATGTGATCGTTAATCCAAAGCCAACACCAACTATTACTAGTAATAGTCCTTTATGTCAAGGCAGCACTTTGAATTTGTCGGTTACACCTACAGCAGCATCTTATACATGGAGTGGACCAAATAGTTTTGCAAGTAACGCGCAAAACCCAACAGTAGCCAACGTAACAACATTAAGTGCGGGTAATTATACAGTGATCATGACCAGCACAGCGGGATGTACAGGCTCAGCCGTTGCGAACGTGGTAGTCAATCCAACACCAACTTTATCTGCAAGTAATACCGGGCCTTATTGTCCGGGTGCAACCATTAGTTTATCGGTAACAACAGCGTCAAGTTATACTTGGAGTGGACCAAGTGCATTTAATAGTAATATACAAACACCAACAATCGCAAATAGTACAACATTAAATTCAGGCAACTATACAGTAGCAATATCTTCTGCTGCGGGATGTACCAACACAGCGATAACGAACGTTGTAGTTAATCCATCACCAACACCAACAGCCACTAGTAACAGTCCGGTTTGTGTGGGCAAGACCATTACATTCACCGGTTTAGGAGGAACAACGTATACATGGACAGGTCCTTCAGGATTTACATCCAATGCTCAAAACCCTTCGATCACAACATCCTCTTTAGCCAATGCAGGAAATTATACATTGAGTGTAACTAATGCGAATGGTTGTACCAATAGTGTGGTGATCAATGTGGTGATCAATCCACTTCCTGTAATAGCAGTTAATAATCCAACTACTTGTGTAGGATCAACCTTTACATTAACAGCAACAGGTGGAACAGCTTATGCATGGACAGGCCCAAGTTCATTTAACTCAGCCTTACAAAACCCGCCATTCTCAAACGCTACAACCACTATGAGCGGTAATTACACCGTAGTAGTAACTAGTGCACAAGGCTGTACAAATAATGCGGTAGCCAATGCATCCGTTATTTCTTCACCAACTGTATCTATTGTTGGAACCAACACCTTGTGTTCACAGAACTTCAATTCATCAATCAATACAACAACACTTACAGCTAATGGTGGTAATACCTATACATGGACCTTACCAACAGGATTTGGTGGTTCACCAAATTTAAACACATCGCCAATTACGATCACACCAAGTGTTACTTCCGTTCAAACTGTAGCAAACGTTACAGTGGTTGGAACAGTTGGTACGTGTACAAACAGTGCAGTATATAGCTTAACCATTGTTCCGAATCCAACAATTGCAGTTACTTCAGGAAGTTTATGCGCAGGCAAGAGTTTAACCTTAACATCAAGCGGCGCAAGTACATATACCTGGTCACCATCCGCATCATTAAATACACCAAATGGTAACTCTGTAATAGCGAGCCCTGCAGCAACAACTGTATATAGTGTGATTGGAACGAATGCAGGCTGTAACAGTCAAACACAAACCGGCACAGCGAGTGTGGTGCCAAATCCAACAGTAACCATTGCACCGGGCGCACCGTTAATTTGTTTAGGAAGTTCGATCAACTTAAGCGCGAGCGGCGCAACGAATTATACTTGGTCACCAAGCACTGCTTTAACAACAACTAATACAGCTAATACAACAGCGAGTCCAACCATCACAACTACTTATAGTGTATTGGGTTCACAAGCGACCTGTACGAACTTAGCAACTGTTCAAGTATCAGTGATCGGTTTACCAACGGTATCAATTGCAGGTACAAACACTTTATGTTCACAGAACTTTAACGGATCAAATAATACAACAACCTTAACAGCGAGTGGTGCAGGAACCTATGTATGGACATTACCTGCAGGCTTTAGTGGTTCACCGAACTTAAGCACGAACCCATTAACGGTAACAGGTCCTGTAACATCATTACAAACTGTAGCAACCATTACGGTATTAGGAACAGCAGGTACTTGTACCAATCAAGCGGTATATACAATAACAGTAGTACCAAATCCAACCATCGCTGTAACATCAGGCAGCATGTGTGCAGGAACAAGTGTTACCTTAACATCGAGTGGTGCATCCACTTATACATGGTCACCATCCGCATCATTGAACACACCAAATGGTAACTCTGTAATAGCGAGCCCTGCAGTAACAACGGTATATAGTGTTATTGGATCAAGTGTAGGTTGTAACAGTCAAACACAAACTGGCACAGCGAGCGTGGTACCAAATCCAACAGTAACCATTGCACCGGGCGCACCGTTAATTTGTTTAGGAAGTTCGATCAACTTAAGCGCGAGCGGCGCAACGAATTATACTTGGTCGCCAAGCACTGCTTTAACAACAACTAATACAGCTAATACAACAGCGAGTCCAACGATCACAACAACATATAGTGTATTGGGTTCACAGGCAACCTGTACGAACTTAGCAACGGTTCAAGTATCAGTGATCGGTTTACCAACGGTATCAATTGCAGGTACAAACACTTTATGTTCACAGAACTTTAACGGATCAAATAATACAACAACCTTAACAGCGAGTGGCGCAGGAACCTATGTATGGACATTACCTGCAGGCTTCAGTGGTTCACCGAACTTAAGTACGAACCCTATCACCATCACAGGACCAGTAACAGCATTACAAACAGTAGCAACCATCACGGTATTAGGAACAGCAGGTTCATGTACCAACCAAGCAGTATATACAATAACAGTAGTACCAAATCCAACCATCGCTGTAACATCAGGCAGCTTATGTGCGGGAACAAGTGTTACTTTAACATCGAGCGGCGCATCAACATACACCTGGTCACCATCAGCATCATTGAATACACCAAATGGTAACTCTGTGATAGCGAGCCCTGCGG
>JBIKKW010000262.1:0-2600 GCA_044360115.1 Bacteroidia bacterium | reverse complement strand
ATTCTCTTCGCCAAATAAAAGTTTTGAAAGTTCAGTTTAAAGAGCTCGTCTTACAACGCTCTACATGCTTACCTATTTGATGCGCTTACTGTCAAAACCGGTCGGACCCATTTTGGAGTGTAGATCTTAGAATTACGAAGTACGAATTGTACTTCACAAAATTTGAGATCAACTTCCTTCAAAGAACATAACAAAGGTACAAAATTTTAAGGGGATTTTGAGGTTTTTAATTATATTTAACTCTCAAATCTATCATCATGAAAAACGTTTTATTTTTAATAGCTCTTGCATTTTGCATTCAAATGCAAGCGCAAACAGTTAAATCAAAAGCGCTTAAACTTAAATACACCACGCCTGCCGGATGGGCTGTGAGTGAAGCAGGAGGTAAAGATTCATGGGATCAAAGTGGTAACGATCTGTGCCCTTGTTCGAGTTTACATTTCACAAAAGACACTAAGGATGGTAAATTAAATGTATTGATCTACCCAACATCGGTTAATGGATTAGATTCTACTAAACGCAACATGGTTGGCAAACAAAAATTTGTGGATGTGGAGAAATATGATAAAACACGTAACAAGCATTTTTCATTCGAAAAGCGCCGTTCTAATTTCACTCATATTAAAACTAACGCAAAATCGTATGATGTTATTCGTTACAAAGCTAAAGTTGACGATCATTTTTACTTGATATACACCTGGCAAGAAAACTTTCGTATGATGAGTCCGGATATCGAGAAAGAATTATTTGAAGTGATCAATGCGCTTGAACCACTTTAATTTTTCTTGATCAGATCGTTTACTATTTCCATTTCCAGATCCTTTTTTTGTATCAGATCTTTAAAACTGTAATTGGTCTCGTGATCGGGTATTATGCCGCGGCCTGTATTCCCTTTTGTATACACATCATGCAGCAGTCTAAAAGTTGGTATCCTTACAACTGTTTTGGTATTAGGTAATTTATATTTGGGTGTAATAATGGCATTGCAGCCTTCAATGGTTCCTCCGGTTTCTCTTCCAATAAAGGTTGCTCTTCCTGTTTCTTTTAAATAAGCGCCAACAACGCAACTGGCACTAAAACTTCCTCCGTTGGTTAAAACAAATATCTTTTTATTGTAATGGTATTTTTTCTTGGGTTTCAGTTTCATTACAAATACATCGGTATCGCCTTTTGTTTTATGCTTTCCATAAATATGAAAATAGGTACGTGTTATTTTAAAAAATATATTACCGTGTGTATATTTTCGCATCGGGTAATTTTTTATGGTGGTATAGGATGTTTGCGTCACATCTTTATCCAATAAATATTTTAGTAATAACTGGCAATTGGTTAAACTTCCGCCACCATTGTACCTCAAGTCTATGATCAAGTTCTCCGTGTTATTCTTTTCAAGTTGTTTAAATATGTTCTTATAGGCCTTGGTGAATTTGCGATGCGAAAAGGCTTGTATGTTCAAATGCATGGTTTTTTTATCGGCATCTAAATACCGGTAACGCATCTTTGCTTTTTTGTATCGCACAAATAAACTATCGTCTTTTCGCTTTAAACTGTATTCAGGAATGTTCAGTGTTTTTAATGATGGTATGCGAATGGTTTGTAATTTGTCATTCTTTAAAAATTCATACGTAATGGTGTCCGGGTAATTCAGTAAAGTAAGGTAATAACCGCTGTATCCAAGCTGTCCGTATAGTTTCTTACTTTCTCTGATATAACCATCTATTGTAATGATACTTTGAGCAAAGCGGTAAAAAGAATCGGCCGGTACGCCATTGATCTTGGTAATGATGGTTCCTTGTTTTAAAAGTGTATCGGTTTTTCGATTCAATCCGCCAAGCACATAAACTTTATCTTCCACGGGGATTAAATAATATCTCGGAAAATTGAATTTTGATTTGCGTACTGCCTTCTGATAGTTTTTGGAGTAAGAGATATCTGTATGTGCGCAATGTAATTTCTCAATCACCATTTTAGTGCGTATCCTAAATTGCCTTTCGGTTAAACTATCGGTAAATGAGTTAATGTAATTGTCAAATAGTTGATCGTAATATGCTTTTGATTCATAAATACCTATCACGGGATGTATCCTGAATATCGCTTCTTTTAAAACCTGCGCATCTTTTTTTAATTGTACCGCGCTGTATTTTTTTGTTAAGGCATCTGATTGCGCATTGCATTGGCTTGTAGCAGCTAACACCAAAATAAAGAACCATATACCGAATAAGCGAAACAACATAAATGTTATATTTGTAGGATACTTTAAAGATATGCAAAAAATCAAAATAGGCGTTCTGAGAGAGGAGAAAAGTCCCCCTGATAAACGTGTGCCATTAACACCACTTATTTGTTCGGAATTAACCCGTAAATATACCAATATTGAAATTGTGGTACAGCCAAGTAAGATCCGTTGTTATTCAGATGAAGAGTATACAGCATTTGGTATCACTTTACAGGAAGATCTGAATGATTGCGATGTATTGATGGGCGTTAAAGAGGTGCCATATGATAAGCTCATTCCTAATAAAAAATATTTCTTCTTTTCGCACACCATTAAAAAGCAGCCGCATAACAAAAAGTTAATGAAGGCCTTGATCGAAAAGAAA
>JBIKKW010000260.1:0-2623 GCA_044360115.1 Bacteroidia bacterium | reverse complement strand
TAATAATATCGAAACACAAAAATCACTTATCCAGCAGCAAACCAAATATGAATACCAACAGAAAAAAGCTATTGCAGACGCGGAACACAAAGCTGAATTGAAACAACAGGAGGAATTAGCGTCTATTGAAAAGAACAAACAAAATATTGTTATTGCCTCTGTAAGCTTGGTGTTGATCTTAGTAGTGGTCTTCTCAGTTTTCTTATATAATAGATTTAAGATCACCCAAAAACAAAAACAGATCATTGAATTAAAAGAGAAGGAAACACATGAACAAAAACTGATCATTGAAGAAAAACACAAAGAGATCACAGACAGTATTAACTATGCGGAGCGCATCCAACGAAGCTTTTTAGCCACTAATGATTTTTTAGATCAAAACTTAACTTCAAATAAACAAAAGCCTAACTACTTTATTTTTTATAAACCAAAAGATATTGTTAGTGGCGATTTTTACTGGGCTTCCAATTTACTAAATGGTAATTTTGCCTTTGTAACGGCCGACAGCACAGGACACGGTGTTCCGGGTGCTATTATGAGTTTATTGAACATTACCAGTTTAGAAAAAGCCATAGAACAGCACTCAAAACCCCACGACATATTAAATGCTACACGAAACATTATTATTGACCGTTTGAAAAAAGATGGCAGTGTTAGCGGAGGAAAAGATGGTATGGATTGCAGTTTTTTATCTTTCGATTTCAAAAACAAAAAAATGGAAATTGCAGCGGCGCATAATCCTGTTTGGATCATCAGAAACAACGAACTCATAGAAATAAGACCCGATAAAATGCCGGTAGGTAAAAGCGATCATCAAAATGAGAGCTTCACTTTACATACTATTGATCTTCAAAGTGGCGATATGATCTATACCTTAACGGATGGATTCGCCGATCAATTTGGTGGGCCGCTAGGTAAAAAATTCAAAAGTAAGAACCTAAAAGATCTTTTACTCAAGCAATCATCACATCCAATTGAAATACAAAAACAGGCTTTGGAAACTGAATTTAAGAATTGGATCGGTGCACTTGAACAGATTGATGATGTGACCTTGATCGGAATTTCCATTGCATGATCCGAATTAAGATCCAAATAAACAACTCAGTTATTCCTTAAATAACTACAATAAAAAAAGGCATTAATTCTAATGCCTTTTTTTTATGTTAATGATCTTATTAATTAATAACGATCTTTTTTGTGATGCTTGATTTTCCTTTGGTAATGGTTACAAAATAAACACCCGGCGTTAATCGCGATGAATCGTATTCAAACACATTCTCATTTCCTGTTTTGTAGTTTGCCATAACGCTTCCCAAAACACTCGTAATAGTAACATCCGCATTTTCTATACCTACTCCACTTAAGGTAAATTTATCATGCGCCGGATTTGGATAAACACTAACCGACATATTTGCATTTTGTTCTGCTAAACTTGTTGTTGGAAACGTACTGAAACTGTATTCGATATACGAACCAAAATCAGGCTGAAGCGATTTTAATGTTGCACCTGCTGCATTCTTTATACGTATATAACCATTTCCTTGCGCGGTGTTTGCCCACCAATACAAACCATCTTTACCCACATCGGTAACAACCAAACGGTAACAACCCGTTAATTGATAACTTGTAGGGAAAACGGTGTTAGCTGCCGTAAAACTACTTGTACCAACAATGTTACCATTATCATCATACAACTTATAGGCATTATGTGTAAAATAGTTATTTGTCTTCACCTCTATCACAAAGTTATCCGGTATTTGATCGGATGGTATAAATGGTGAATGATACTTGTTGTTATGTACATAATCATCAACCACATTGTTTACTTTCTTGATCTCTGCATGAAACACATTGTTGGTAGGCTGCAATGCGCTTTGCCATAAAGTTCCTATTGGCATTTTAATTGTTACAGTGTCCATAAAGGCCAAATTACCGGTCCAGGTATAGGTTTGTGGTGTTGTGCTATTGTTTAACCAATAATCAATTTCAATAGAGCTTACCGAAGTTGAACCTGTATTTTGAACCAAAATTTTTGGCATGGCACACATTGGGTTTTGACGTGAATAAGCAACTTTATTACTTGGTTGTAACACATCTAATATACTTGCATCCAAATTATGATTAGCGCCACCGTAAGTGATCAATTGATGCGCAGCGATATAACGGTAATCTCCCGAAGTTACCGGTGGATTTGAACAATGGTAATCAATTGTAACTGTATTACCCGGTGTTATAAATGGTGTTGCGTTAAATTGTTTCAATAAACTTGGGTCGCCCGGACACCAGCCCTGACGATCGTACAACCAAGTACCACCTTGCGGATAAACCGGAATGGCGCCACACGGACTAGAAATAACCCAAGCAAATTCACTTGCACCACCGTTGATGTTTACCGAATGTGTAACCTGTCCACCATTTTGCTGAAACTCACCTTCGCTTCCATGACCCGTAATAGTTGAACGCAATTTGAAATATGCGCCATTACTTAAGGTTGGTACTGCTAGTGGTTCAAAATGACTATCGTTAAGAATAGTTCCAATAGATGGGCCGCCAATACGATGACCACCCTGCCAAATTTGATTGAATTGTAAAACGGTACGAGGAGGTGTTCCAACAATAAAAT
>JBIKKW010000259.1:0-2625 GCA_044360115.1 Bacteroidia bacterium | reverse complement strand
TTGGCTAAGCGAACTGCTGAAAAAACAGGAATTAAAAGTGGGATATAAACCATCCATTGATTTCGGATAACCACCTCATAATCCTGATGATTTACCAAATAACCGATCTGCAACATGCGGTGCATGATCAAACCCGGAACAACACCAAAGGTAACCATATCTGCCAGGCTATCCAGATCCTTCCCAATTGGCGAACTCACTTTAAGTAAACGTGCCGCAAATCCGTCAAAAAAATCAAGTACGGCGGCCAAACCAACCAGGTAAGAGGCCAATACCATGTTCCCTTCAAATATCTGCAAAATGGCAATACAGCCGCAAACTAAATTACCACAGGTAATGGCATTTGGGATATGTTTTTTAATTTGCATTTATAATTTATACGGATCGGAAAAATGTAAGTTTCACTTTTTTTATGAATTCAGCTGCGACGATACTTCTTCCCACTTTGATAATTCATCTTCGAGTTGCTGTTTCAATTGTGAGTATTTTGTAAAGAACACCTGGTCGTTCATCAATTTATCATAGTTCGCCTGGTCAGCCAATTTTTCATCAGCCGCTTTTATCTCTGCTTCCAGCTTCTCAATGGTTTCTTCTACCTTTTTTAATTTGTTTTGTAATTGCTTTTTATCTGCATCCGTTTTTTTGTCGGTTACCGGTGTAACAACAGCATCTTGCTTTTTGGCTGTGTCTTCCTGCTTCACGGTTTTCTTATCCAGATCCAACTCATTTAAACGCTCAACTTTACGTAATTGCATGAACTCTTCAATATCGCATAAATGTTCGCGCACTTTTCCATCTCTGAATTCAAACAAACGGTTACAAATACCTTTCATAAAATCACGATCGTGACTCACCATCACTACCGTTCCTTCATAATCCATCAATGCATTCTTCAATACATCTTTACTTCTAATATCCAAGTGATTGGTAGGTTCGTCCATTAACAATAAGTTGTATGGCTCCAGCAACAATTTACATAATGCCAAACGACCACGTTCTCCTCCACTTAAAACCTGCACTTTTTTATCAATATCTTCGCCACTGAATAAAAACGATCCTAATAATCCGCGCACCTGTTTTCTCACCTCTCCAACAGCCAACTCATCAATGGTTTCAAAAACGGTTTTCTTTGGGTCGAGTTTCTCTTCCTGATCCTGTTCAAAATAACCGGGTAAAACGCTATGACCTATTTGCACCGTGCCTTCATGATCAACCTTTTTAGCGATCATTTTCATCATGGTACTTTTTCCTTCACCGTTACGTCCAACTAAACCTATCTTTTCTCCTTTGGTGATGATAAAATTAGCATCTGCAAAAATACGTTTATCGCCATACTTTTTTCCGGCGTGCTCAACGGTTAACACGATCTTTCCGCTGTGAGCAGGTTGAGGAAAACGAAAGCGCATAACCGATGTATCCAGATCATCCACCTCCACACGCTCCATACGATCTAATTTTTTGATCAACGATTGCGCAAAGGATGCTTTATTAGCTTTTGCACGGTATTTATCAATCAAGGCCTCGGTTTGATCAATGATCTTTTGCTGATTCTTTGCAGCTGATTCCTGTTGATCGATACGCTCCTGACGCAAGATCAGATAACGCGAATAATTTGTTTTGTAATCGTATGTTTTACCGTTAACGATCTCAATGGTACGCGCGGTAACGTTATCTAAAAATGTTTTATCGTGACTGATCAATACCACAGCGCCCGGAAAAGTTTCCATAAATTCCTCTAACCACAAAATGGCTTCAATATCCAAGTGGTTGGTTGGCTCATCTAATAACAATATGTGAGGCTTTTGTAAAAGCAATTTAGCTAACTCAATACGCATGCGCCATCCACCGCTGAACTCAGCTGTTTGTCGGTCAAAATCCTTGCGCTCAAATCCTAGTCCTTTTAAGATCTTTTCAATCTCTTCATTCTTATTTCCGGCACCAATAATATCCAAACGTGTGTAAATTTCAGTTTGATCTTCGATCAAACGCATATAGCTGTCACTTTCGTAATCGGTGCGTGTTTCTAATTGATGGTTGATATCATCCAATCGTTTTTCCAACAATTGTATTTCCTGAAAAGCCGATTCGGTTTCTTCAAATACAGTACGTCCATGCTGGTGGATCATATCCTGAGGCAAATAACCGATCTTTATATCGCGCGGTGTTGAAATTTCACCTTTGGTAGGGTTTTGTTCGCCTGCCAACAACTTTAACATGGTACTTTTTCCTGCACCATTTTTACCTGCTAAGCCAATGCGATCTTTTGGGTTGATCAAAAAAGAAATATTGTCGAATAAATTATATCCGCCAAACGAAACTGTTACTGAATTTACTGATACCATGAGGCCGCAAAAGTAAGCAATTAAGTTTAAACTATAAAGTTAAACCCATGAGAAATAGGGATTTACTGCGCCTTAAAAGCTGTTTTAGCTTGTGAATGGCGCCATGCTTAAGGTGGCAAATTGTTTATTTAAAAACTTGTAATAGCCCGAAATGCCTATCATGGCAGCATTATCGGTACAAAATTCAAATTTGGGGATGTAGGTTTTGATGCCGTTTTGCTCTAATTCCTTCACTCTTTTTCTTAATTCCGAATTTGCCGAAACACCGCCCGCAATGGCTAAT
>JBIKKW010000258.1:0-2632 GCA_044360115.1 Bacteroidia bacterium | reverse complement strand
ACATTTGTTTCAGCGAATAAAAAAAGCCTACCTCAGTGTAACCGAGACAGGCTTTAAATAAACAAAATATTATTCTGTTCGGTTAATTAGGCTTGCGCCGGAACTACCGATACATAGGATCTGTCGTCTCTCTTCTTTTTGAAAACAACAGTACCATCTACTAAAGCGTATAATGTGTGATCTTTACCAATACCCACGTTTAAACCCGGGTTGTGTTTTGTACCACGTTGACGAACAATGATGTTGCCAGCGATACAACTTTGACCACCAAAGATCTTAACGCCTAAACGTTTGCTGTGTGATTCGCGACCGTTCTTTACTTTACCTTCGCCTTTCTTGTGTGCCATGTTTTTATTTTTTTAATTGTTGAGTTGGATATTTTGCCAACTCGCTAATTGGTTATTAGTCTTCTTTTTTCTTAGTTGTTTTTTTTGCCGCTGCTTTTTTAGGAGCTGCTTTTTTAGCAGGCGCTTTTTTCTCTGCTTTAGGAGCTGCTTCTACCGCTGCGGTTGTTGCTGCAAACTTACGGTGTGTTTTAACCGGACGAGCAACTGCTGGTAAAGCATCTTTTACAGATTCGCCTTTACCTAATACACCTTGAATTAAGATCTCGGTGAAGTGTTGACGGTGGTTATTCCACTTTTGATACGTTTTACGGCGTTTCTTTTTGAATACCGCTACTTTATCGCCTTTTACGTGCGATACTACTGTGGCTGCTACTTTAGCGCCATCAATAACAGGATTACCAACTGAAACCTTACCATCGTTATCCATTAATAACACTTGGTTAAATTCCACGTTAGCACCTTCATTAGCCTCAAGGCGGTGAACAAAAACTCGTTGTCCACGCTCTACTTTGAACTGTTGCCCGGCTATTTCTACAATTGCGTACATGATGCGTTCGTTTTTTATATCTGTTGAAGCCCCTTAACACCACAACAGAAATTGTTAATAATTTTTTATAAGGGGATGCAAATTTAGTAGAAAAAACTGATTGTGCAAAAATTTTAACGCCTATTTATCAGATAAACACTCAAAATAACCACTATTACCCCACACATTTGCAGCAAATTAACGGTCTCGCCGTCTAAAAGTCCCCAGATCACAGCAATAATGGGGATAAGATAGGTACAGGTTGAGGCAAAAACGGCTCCGGCCTCCTTAATTAGCGTGTTGTATACAATAACCGATAAGGCCGAGCCAACAATGGCCAAAATGCTTATATATCCCAACGAACTTAAAGCTACCGGGTTGGTTTTCAGGTCGTTAATAAAGTCAGTTTGAATGAATAAGTAGGCTAAAGCGATTGGTCCGGTTATGGTAAAAGCCCCAACGGTTGCCGTTACCGAATTCATATTGCTCAAATAATGTTTAATACCATTTACGCTAATGGCATAACAAAGGGTAGCAGCTACCACCAGTAAACTATAAAGCACATTGGTTGAGGTATCGCCGCCATCATTAAAATACAATAACACCATAGCGCCAACCAAACCACTCATGATGCCAACCAATTGAACGGTTTTAAACTTTGATCGGAACCAAAAGAAAGCAACCACAATGGTAAAAAGCGGAGTTAAAGCATTAAGCATACCTGTTAAGCTGCTGCTGATCTGCGTTTCGGCCTTGGTAAATAAAAAGGCAGGAATTAAATTTCCAAATACGCCCATAAGCATTAGGCCCATGAAATTTTTCTTGAAATCGATCTTGTTGTGTTTGATATAAAATGGCACAAGAAATAAAAACGCAATGGCAATGCGCAAGCCGGCCACTTCATCGCTGCTAAAAGCTTCCATTCCTTTTTTCATGAGAATGAACGAACTTCCCCACACCACAGAGAGGATGATCAAAATGATCCACGATTTAGCACTGGCTTTCACGCCGCTAATATAAAGGTTTTAGTGATTGAGCCACGAATTAAACGAATTAGCAGAAAAGGGCGTGTTGATGATTTGAGAAATTAGCAAAATTAGTGGCTAATTGAATTAGAATAAATCACTTCGAGCGTCACCCTGAGCGGAGTCGAAGGGCGAGATGGTAAAAAATAAAATTTAAGATTTGCAGGTCACGGTTCTCGACTTGCGCTCGAACTGACATAGGTTGAGAGATAGAAAAATAATTAATGGTCGATTTTGTGAATGATTTATTTTTATAGATATTTGCAATCACGAAAATGAAAAACACATTAAAAATAAAACGTACTAAGAAATTTCCTTTGTAAGGGAGAGGCGTTTTATTTATTTAAGGATATAAATCAAAGCCTTTCCAAATTGGAGAGGCTTTTTTTATGAATAAAAAATATAAAATAAACTAAAATGAAAATTGCAGTAGTAGGTGCCACAGGATTAGTAGGCACAAAAATGTTACAAGTTTTAAAAGAAAGAAATTTTCCGGTTACCGAATTAATTCCGGTTGCCTCTGAACGCTCGGTAGGTAAAGAGATCGAGTTCAACGGAAAAAAGTATAAGGTACATTCGATGACAGATGCTATTGCTGCAAAACCGCACATTGCATTATTTTCAGCGGGTGGAAGTACATCATTAGAGTGGGCACCAAAATTTGCGGAAGTTGGTACCGTAGTCATTGATAACTCATCGGCATGGCGCATGGATCCTACAAAAAAACTGGTAGT
>JBIKKW010000014.1:0-31856 GCA_044360115.1 Bacteroidia bacterium | reverse complement strand
CAAACAACTGAATATGCTGGATAAGGCTTTCACAGACTGGAAAGGCAATTACGATCAGGTGGATGATGTTTGTGTGATCGGATTCACTGTTTAATACTTTTGATTGTATTTAAATAAAATTATTTTCGGGTTTAAGTTTTTGTTATATATTTAAAACTTTAACTTATTAATAATGAGGATCATCTTACTTTTAGCATGCATTATTTGTTTTTCAAATCTCAATGCACAGGATACCGTAAAGGTAAATACAACCTTAAGTCCTGAGGAACAAGCCCAGTATGATTACAATGCCGGTATTGCTGCACTTAATAAAGGCGAGTTTCAAGGCGCTGTAGATATGTTCACCAAAAGTTTAGTGAACAAACCCGGTTTTGATAAAGCACTTTACAATAGAGGGATCGCGTTTACACAAATGAAAAAATACAGTGAAGCATCTGCCGACATTAATACTGTAATCAAAGCCAATCCTAAACATACAGAGGCTCATTTTGCTAAAGCAATGATGTTCTATAATCAAAAGATGAAGGACAGCTGCATTCATTCATTAGACAATTGTATTGCCATTAATAAGCATCCTGAAGCATATTATTATAAGGGCCTACTGGCATATCAAATAGCCGATTACGATGAAGCCATAAAAGATTATTCCGGTGCTATTGAAGCAAAAAGTGATTATGCCTATGCTTATAATGATCGTGCCAGCGCAAAGCGCGCTAAGAACGATTACGCCGGCGCTATTGCCGATTACGAAAAGGCTATTAGTTTAAATCCATCCTTAACATTCATATACAACAACTTGGGTTCGGCCTATCGCTTAAATAAAAATTACCCAAAAGCCATTGAATGTTACACCAAAGCTATGGCTGATAAACCTGATTATTTAGTGGCTTTAAATAACAGAGGAGCAGCGAAACTAGAGAACGGAAATTTGAATGAAGCAAAAAAGGATTTTGAAGATGTTTTACTTAAAGACCCAAAGAACTCTTCCGCATTTAATAATTTAGCTTCTGTTGCTATTAAACAAAAAGATTACAAGAAGGCTAAAGACATGGCCAGCAAAGCCATTGAATTAAATTCAAATAACGGTCCTGCCTATTTTAACAGAGGTATAGCGCGACAAATGCTACACGATGAAGAAGGATCTTGTGGCGATTGGAAAAAAGCAAGCGACCTAGGTGTAAGTGCTGCAAAAACATTTATGAATACAGATTGTAATTAAAATATAACCTATGAAACGTATTTTATCTTATTTATTCCTTTTGATCACTTCAACTTTTTTTTCTCAATCAATTGAGTTTGAAAAAGAAAATTTTCCCGGCAAAAAAGAGGAATTAAAAAACGCAAGAAAGCAATTGGATATTGGAATGGAATTTTACAATCAAGGTCGTAAAGAGTTTGATGATTTTCGCAAAGGCTTAATGTCTGATAAGATCTTGCCGGTTAGTACCCGCGATTATTTGCGAATGGGTTACGATAATTTTAAGAGTGCCCAATCACCTTTATTGGATGCGCAACGTTTTAATCCGAATAATGCAACATTAAATTACATGCTTGGCTTCATCAATTTCTTTGAAACACCAAACTCAAAAGAAACGCTTAAATATTTATCCGATGCATATCGATTAGATCCAGAGGTGGAGTTTGATCTGCCATATTGGTTAGGCTGGTGCCATCATTTAAGTACCAACTGGGATGATGCTATAAAATACTATGCTGTTTATTTGAACAAGCTAACGGCAAAAGGTAAAAACGCTATTGAAATTGCTGATGTGCAAAAAAAGATCACTGAATGTAATAATGGAAAAAAATACAGTGCAACACCTGAACGTGTGTTTGTAGATAATCTTGGTCCAACTATCAACTCGCAGTATCCTGAATACAGTCCTTCCATCACAGCCGATGAAGAAACCATAATTTATACCGCACGTCGTGATAACTCAACCGGAGGTCAAAGAGATCAGGATGCGGGTTACTACGAAGATCTTTATATTTCAAATAAGGTGAATGGTAAATGGCAAATGGCAAAATTGCTTAGTAAAAATGTGAACACTATTGGTCATGATGCTTCTGCCGGTTTATCGCCTGATGGTTCAAAATTATTTGTTTACCGTCATTCAGGTAAAGATGGTGGTGATCTATACGAAACAACTTTGTTTGGTACAGATTGGGAAGAACCTGTGCACATGAATCGTAACATCAATACCAAATTTCATGAGAGTAGTGTAAGTTTGAGTTTTGATGGTCATCGTATGTATTTTGTGAGTGATAAATCAGGAGGAATTGGTGATCGTGATATTTATTATAGTGAAATGGATATGAAAGGCGAGTGGGGTGTTTCTAAGAACCTTGGTATAGATATCAATACAAAATACGGTGAGGAAGGCGTGTTCATGCATCCCGATGGTAAAACCATGTACTTCAGTAGTCAGGGACATGATAACATGGGTGGTTATGATATTTTTAAAAGTGAATTTGTAAATGGTAAATGGGGAAAGCCAATTAATTTAGGTTATCCTATCAATGGTCCGGATGATGATGTGTTTTTTGTGGTGAGTGGTAGTGGAAACCGCGCTTATTTCTCATCATCTAAACAAGGTGGCTATGGTGATAAGGATATTTACAAGATCACTTTTCTTGGACCAGAGAAGCAACCTTTACTAAGTACCGAAGATCAGTTGTTGGCCATGATCGCTAACCCTATCAGTAATTTAAAAACAGAAGCAGCCTTAGAAATTAAAACGGCTAAACTAACCATCTTAAAAGGTATTATAACTGATGCTAAAAATGGCAAGGAATTAGAAGCTGCCATTGACCTTATTGATAATGATAAGAATGAGGTATTGGCAACATTCAAATCTAACAGTGCAACAGGTAAATATTTGGTGACCTTACCTTCGGGAAAGAACTACGGTATTGCTGTTAAAAAAGATGGTTATTTATTTCACTCGGAGAACTTTAATTTGCCTGACAATGCCGATTACCAGGAGTTTAGTAAAGATGTAGCGTTAAAGAAGATCGAAGTTGGAAGTGTAATTGTGTTACGTAATATTTTCTTTGATTTTGATAAAGCTACCATTCGACCAGAATCGGCAAACGAGCTTGATCGCTTGATCAAGTTATTACAAGATAATCCTACTTTAAAGATCGAGTTGGGTAGTCATACCGATAGCAAAGGTTCAGATGAATACAACATGAAGTTAAGTGATAACCGTTCAAAATCGGTTGTTGATTATTTGATCACTAAAGGTATTCCTGCGGGTCGCCTTGTTGCAAAAGGTTATGGCGAAACAAAACCTATTGACACGAATGATACCGATGCCGGTCGCCAAAACAACCGTCGTACCGAGTTCAAGATCCTCGAAAAATAATTCGTCGATCTTTCATAGCTTTAAATTTCTGATTAACATCTTTAATAACCGCTTAAATAATTTAAGCGGTTTACTTTTTCATTATCTCTAAATTTAGATCAATTATTGAATTATGCTATTAAAAATCTCAAACCTAACAAAAGTTTACCCTAACGGTAAAAAAGCCTTGTCAAATGTGAATCTGGATATTCCTAATGGAATATTTGGCTTACTTGGTCCGAACGGTGCCGGCAAATCCAGCCTAATGCGAACCATTGCTGCCTTGCAAGAACCTGATCAAGGAACTATTTTTTTAGATGAGCTTGATGTGATCAAAGAAAAGGATCAGGTGCGTCGAATTTTAGGCTATTTACCGCAAGATTTTGGTTTTTACCCTAAGGTAAGTGCCGAAGATATGTTGAATCATTTTGCCATATTAAAAGGCATTAGCAATAAGGCCGAACGTAAAGAGGTTTGTGACGCTTTGCTTCATCAAACAAATTTGTATGAGGTGCGCGATAAATATATTGGTGATTATAGCGGTGGTATGCGCCAGCGTTTTGGTATTGCTCAGGCACTATTAGGTAATCCAAAGATCGTTATTGTTGATGAGCCAACAGCGGGTTTAGATCCGCAAGAGCGTAATCGTTTCCATAATTTACTGAGTGAGATCGGTGAGAATGTTGTTGTGATCTTATCTACACATATAGTTGATGATGTAAAGAACTTATGTGAGAACATGGCCATTATGAACTTTGGAGAGGTATTGTTTACCGGCAAGCCTAAAGATGCTTTAGAAGTATTGAAAGGAAAAGTATGGCAAGCACAAATAACCAAAGAAGAGGTTGAAGATTACCGTAAGCAATATAAAGTAATTTCCAGTAAAGTTTCCGGCGGAAAGATCAGCATCAATACAGTGGCTGATAGCAAGCCTTCTGCTGCTTTTGAATCTGTTTCGCCTGATCTGGAAGATGTGTATTTCTATTATATTAATAATCAACATAAATAAATTATATGTTCAAAGAGATTTTTTTATTTGAATTAAAAACCTGGTTTAAACGCCCTGCCATTTACCTGTATTTTTTCTTGTATTTGATCAGTACGTTTTTGATCGTTTGTGCAGCAACTGGCGTATTTAGTGGTGAAACGCGCGATACAAACACCTATTTGAATTCATCCATTAGTGTAGCAGGAATATTAAATTCCTTTAATAGCGATTTTTTGTTAGGCCTCATCACTACCATCATTTGCGTATCCATTATGGGGTCTTGCGTTCAAAAAGATTACCAATACAACATCCATTCCTTGTTTTATACCAAGCCAATTAAAAAGTCATCGTATTTACTTGGACGTTTTTTTGCATCCTTCTTCTTATCCTTATTTGCATTATCGGGTATCCTTTTTGGTTTAATGCTTGGCTTTGCTATTGCACCAAATGACAATGGGCAAATTGGTCCGTTTTCACTGCTTAATTATTTTGTACCCTTCATAATGTTCACGGTTATAAATGTGTTTTTTGTGGGTGTAACTTTCTTTTCGTTGGTAACCTACACGCGTAATTTAACTGCAGGATACGTTACATCTTTGATATTTGTTGTTGTTTCCGGTATTGCAGGAATTATGACCCGTGAAATAGAGAACAAAACACTTGCGGCATTAATTGATCCGTTTGGTAATCAATCTTTATCATTATTAACCGAGTATTGGACGCCGGCCGAGCAAAACCAACGCATGGTGCCATTGGAAGGTTATGTTTTATGGAATCGTGTTTTGTGGTTAGGTATCTCTTTATTAATTGCAGTTATAACCTATGTGAAATTCGAGTTCAGTCAGTTTTTATCACCGGTTTCTTTCTTTAAGCGTAGATCAGAAAAATCAGAGGTGTCTGAAGTAAAACCGATCCAGTTTTTATTTCAATTACCAAAAGCGCATCAGTATTTCTATCTGCGAACTTCTTTACAACAGCTTTCTTTTTTATCAAAATTTGAACTTAAAAAAATCGTACGATCTGTTTTCTATTTGATCGTTGTGGGCATTTCAATTCTGTTAACCCTTGTTGCACATAATTTTTCAGGAATGATATTTGGTACTAAAACTTATCCGGTTACGTATCAAATGATAGAAATTGGCGGAGCCTTATTCTCATTCTTTCTTACCATCATGATCATTTTTTACAGCGGTATAGTGGTTTGGCGTGAGCGCGATACAAAATCAGATGAGTTGATCTATAGCACACCGGTTCAAACCTGGGTTTTGTTTACGTCAAAATTCATTTCATTGGTTGGTTTAGTTGCAAGTGTATATGTGGCCGCGATCCTTACTTCCATTGCCATTCAAACATATGAAGGTTATTACAATTATGAATTAGGTTTGTATTTATTCGAATTCTTTGGTAAAAAAATACTCTCAAGTATTGTATTGTGCGCCTTGGCTACTTTGATACAAGTGGTTGTAAATAATAAATTCATTGGATTTACTTTCACAACACTATTCACCTTTGGCTTACAAATACTTTATAATAGTTTAGAGATCAATAATAAATTGGTCGTATTCAATAGTTCGGGTAACATTTTACCATATTCCGATATGAATGGATACGGGCACACACTTTATGTATTTTATCTTTATAAAGCTTACTGGATCGGATTTATGCTGGTATTGGTGGCTTTATCAATGCCAATGTGGCCACGCTTAAAGGAAAAAAATTACAAAGCTCGTTTTAAATATGCCACAAAACAATTTAACCGTTCGTACAGGTGGTTAATGCTTGTTGGATTTATCATGTTCTTTGGTTTTGGCAGCGTTATTTATTATAACACGCGCGTTTTAAATAAGTATAAGACCAATAAGGAACAGGAAAAAGAATCGGTGGCGTTTGAGAAAAAGTATAAGCACCTGGAAAAAGAATTACAACCACGTATTGTTGAATCAAATTTAGAGGTGGATATTTTTCCGAATGAATTAGGCGCAAACATTAAGGGATATTTTTATATCAAAAACAAACATAAGCAGGCATTGTCAAAAATATACATCGCCATGATGAATACTATTGATATAAAGAAACTGGAATTAATGGCGCCAAATAAAAAAATTATTGATGATAAGGATAATGCTTTTTATGGTTATCAATTAAATAAGGAAATGGCTCCAGGCGATTCAATTAAACTTGAATTTAATTTGGAATATTATTCAAAAGGTTTTTCTGAAAACGGATCATCATCAGAGGTTGTACAAAACGGAACCTTTTTTAACAGCAGTATATTGCCTTTCATTGGATATCCTGAACCGGCAGAATTGAGTGATAATGCTACACGAAGAAAGTATGGCTTAAAAGCCAAGCCACGTATGCCTTCCATTAATGATTCAACAGCGTATGGGAACACCTATATCTCAAAAGATGCCGATTGGATAAGGTTTGAAGCAGTGGTATCTACTATTCCAACACAAATTGCAATAGCGCCCGGTTATTTGGAAAAAGAATGGGAACAAGCCGGCAGAAGGTATTTTAAATACAAAATGGATAAACCTATCCTTAATTTCTACGCTTTCCTATCTGCAGAATACGAAGTAAAGAAAGATAAGTGGATTGACCCGAAGGATCCTCAGCATTCGGTAAACATAGAAGTGTATTATCATAGCGATCATACGTATAATTTAGACCGAATGATAAAAGGTGTAAAGCGGAGTTTAGATTATTACACCGCTTCATTTTCTCCTTATCAGCACAAACAGGTGCGTATTTTGGAATTCCCTAGGTATGCAAGTTTTGCGCAGTCATTCCCAAATACAATTCCATATTCCGAGTCAATTGGTTTTATTGCAAAAGTTGATCAGGATGATCCGTTAAGTATAGATTTTCCATTTTATGTAACAGCACATGAAGTAGCGCATCAATGGTGGGCTCATCAGGTAATAGGTGCCGAGGTTCAGGGTTCAACTTTAATGAGTGAGACCATGAGTCAGTACAGTGCTTTAATGGTAATGGAAAAAGAATATGGTAAACCAGCCATGAAAAAATTCCTGAAGTATGAAATGGATACTTACTTGCAGGGCAGAGCAATGGAAAACAGAAAAGAAGTTCCGTTAATGTTGGTTGAGAATCAGCAGTACATTCATTACAATAAAGGAAGCATGGTGATGTATGCATTAAAGGATTATATTAGTGAGGATAGCATGAGCTCGGCTTTGAAACGTTACGTGAAAAAAGTTGCCTATCAGGATGCGCCTTATACCACGGCCAACGAATTTTACGCTGAGATCAAAGGTTCAACTGCCGATTCGTTAAAAGAAACGGTTAAAGACCTGTTTGAGCGAATTACAGTATTTGATAATAAAGTAAAAGATGTTTTAGTTGAAAAGGTTGAAGGCAATTATAAAGTGAAAATGATACTACAGGCAAGTAAATCACAAAGTGATAGCTTAGGTAAAGCTAAGGATGTGAAATTGAATGATTGGATAGATATAGGTTTGTTTAGCAAGAATGAGAAAAACGCTAAGGAGCCAGGAAAGGAGTTAGTATTAAAGAAATATAAGATCACAAGCAAAGATCAGGTGATTGAGCTTGTAACAAGGGAAGAACCTTTTATGGTTGGCGTAGATCCTTATAATAAATTGATAGATCTGGATCCGGAAGACAATTTAAAAACTGTCGAAAATCATAAAAAATAATTGATCTCATTATGTAATTTTGGGAAAAATTAGTATGGATTTTAAAGAACGCATATTTTCAAAATTGTCGGAAATTCCCGACCCCGAAATTCCGGTGATCTCAATCGTTGAATTGGGTGTTGTTAGGGATGTTACAGAATTAGGTCCGCACGCCATTGAAGTTGTTATAACGCCAACCTATAGTGGTTGTCCGGCCATGAAACAAATGGAAGATGACGTGGTTACTAAATTAAGGGAGAATGGTTTTACAGATGTGAAGGTTAAGATGGTTTACAGTCCGGCTTGGACAACCGATTGGCTAAGCGAGGAAGCCAAATTGAAATTACAGAAATATGGTATTGCTCCTCCGGAAGAAACTACCAGTGACAAATCTTTTATTACAGGAAAACATAAAGCAGTAACTTGTCCGCGTTGTAAAAGTAAAACCACATCCTTGGTATCACAATTTGGAAGTACCGCTTGCAAGGCTTTATATAAGTGCGATGAGTGTTTAGAGACCTTTGATTATTTCAAATGTATTTAATTATTCTTCAGAAGAATTTAAAACAATAAAAAAACCCTCAATTGCTATTGAGGGTTTTTTTATTGTTTTATTTTAATGAGATCTAAAATAGAAAAACCCCTCAGGAATTATCCTTGAGGGGTTTCTCATCACTAAACTAACACGAAATTTATTGTTTAATAACTTTAAATTGGTGTGTCTCACTATTTGATTTTATCCTTACTTGATATAAACCATTAGCAAGTTCGTAGATGTTTACCTTAATGCTTTCGTTAGTGGTAATTTCACTAAACACAACACGTCCGGTAAGATCAGTTACTTCAATTAGCTTCTCTTCAACACTGTTTGTTTCGATCACAAAGCTACCGTTATTAGGGTTAGGGTAGATGCTGATCGTGCTGGTGTTACCTGCAATTGTTTGTACATCTGTACAGTTTGCAACAATTACAGTAGTAGAAGCTGAGTTAGAACAACCTGTAGTGCTATTTGTAAAGGTATACACCGGTACAAATGTTCCAGGGTTTGCAATACTTAATAAACTACCTGTGATAGATGAACCACTGTATGCTCCTCCCGGAGGTAAACCGGTTAACGAGATACTTCCGTTACCTGCACAAATTGTTGATGCACCTGCTGTTAAACTTACACTTGGTAAAGGATTAACACCAAGAGATACAGTAGTTGTTTGAGTTAACATACATAAAGTTGAATAACCACTTACAGTGTAGCTAGTTGCTGTTGTAGGTGTAACAACTATAACAGTGTTGTTTGAAGCAGTGCTCCAAGTGTAGGTATCCATTCCTGACGCAGTTAAAGTTGCTGTTGAACCAATACAAATAGCACTGTTATTAGCAACCGCATTCAACGTTGGTGTAGGGCTTACAGTTACGTTAACTGTAGTTAAGTTACTATTACCACACACAGTTGAATCTTTAACATAGAACGAAGTTGTTGTAGTTAATGTAGGCGTGTTAAATAATGTACCTGAGCCAATTGCACTTGTTGCACTTGGTGTAGCATACCAACTTAATGTACCTGTACCATTTGCAGTTAATGCAACTGAATTAGATGTACAAATTACAGTTGATGTAGCTACAGGAGCATTTGGAGGACCAGCACACACATTGATATTATCTAGGTCAACATAATAATCACCTGCTCCTAAAGGATCCTTCTTAGCAATAAATCTTACAATGATATTATTACCTGCATAAGGAGCCAAGTTAACTGTTTTTGTAGTTAAACTTACAGTTGGAGTATGGTTAGAAGCATTGTTCGATTGAACTAATGAATATGTTAAACCACAGTCAATTGAAACATAAACGTTCAAACTATCATTTGCCCAGTTAGCAGTTGAAGTTGCAGCAGAACTAGGGTAGCCACTCCAATCTTGAATACGGTAATCGTATTTTAAACTAGAAGTTGCTGTAACAGTTCCCATTTTTGGCATGGTAACAATAGCTACTGTGCTTGAAGTAGACCAAAGATTTACAGCCATAGCGTTGTTGTTGTAGTTCGCGCCATGATTTGCCATTACGTTGTAATTGGTAGACGTAAATCCTGTAGGTAAAGTTAATGTTGCATTAAAGTTTTGCGAATAAGGCAAAGCAATTGGCGCAACATTTGTGCGTGTAGCGATACTGGTTAATGCATCATTCAATACTTGGTTATCACCTATTAATCCGGTGAATGCATTGAATGAATAAGTACCAAATGCCGACATGTTAATGAAACCAATACCAAACGTTGCTGTTTGTCCGCTTAACAATGTACCCGTGTATGTACCGGTTAATGTTTGAGTTAAGGCACCACTAACAATTACAGTTACAGGAACTGAAGTTTGCGTATTAATACCAAAGTTCTTGATCTCAACATTTACTGGCTCCGATGCTGAATAACAGCCAACTGTAGAAGGATTTACAAGAGCAGTTGCACCAACGTCATTGCCAAGTGGGGTTGTTATGTTCACATTATCAATATGTAAATCATTATCAGGTGTTTCATCTAAAGGACCATCCGTTCCAAAGAAGGCGATCATGATCTCCTGACCTGCGTAGGCAGACAATGGCACTGTATAATTCGTAAATGTAGGCATTAAACTATTGGTAGCACTAATAGTGAATATAGGGCTGTAAGATAAACCACAGTCTGTAGAAACCATTACACGTACCATATCGTCTGTACCTAATACTGCAGATGCAGTTGTACTAGCGAACTGTGTTAATGCAGCATCAAAAGTTAATTGTGAGTTAGCATTAATAGCAACTTTAGGGCTAATTAACCAAGCTGCTGTTGTTGCCAACCATAAATTAATTCTAGCAGTTACATTAGTTGGACCATTTAAACCTGTTTGTGATGTCCAGTTTGATGTTGTAGAAGTTGGTACAGCTGTACCAGTTCCTTCTGCCCATCCTGGGAACAAGGTATGTACGTTTGCACCATTAAATCCGGTAAAGTTAACAACCTGAGGTGTTGGATACAATGGAACCATAAAACGAGTAGTTTTTAAAGTATCGTTCAATGTATAACCATCACCGGTTAAAGAAGTGAAGGAGTTAAAGCTATATGTACCACCAGCGGTCATGTTTAATGTACCTGCTGTAATAGCTACAGTTGCCTGTGGTGCTAAAGTACCTGTGTAGGTAGTGTTAAAAGTAGCAGATGTTGCACCACTTACCCAAACCGTTACCGGTACATTAGTGATGTTTTGAGCGCCGTGATTTTTTAAAGTTACAATAACCGTTTCAGCAGGACCAAAACAACCTGAAGTTGCTGGACTTGTATGTGCGGTAATACCTGCATCCTGATTTGGCAGATTGTAAATATTAATATTATCTAAGTGGAAAAAGTAACTCTCCGGGTCGTCAATAGCACCATCATTTGCCTGAAAAGCAACCATGATATCCTGACCAGAATAAGCAGATAAACTTACAGCAAAGTTACTGAATGTTGGTGTTAAACTGTTTGTAGAGCTGATCGTATAGATCGGCGTAAAGTTCACACCACAATCGGTAGAAACATAAACCATAACCTTATCATCACTTCCCATAACACTTGGTGTGAAAGGTGCAGCTGTATTACCGGTTAATGCTGCGTCAAAAGTTACTTGTGTATTTACGGTTGCAGTGAATTTCGGACCAATGATCCATTCTCTGTAGGTGTTACCAAATAATTGAACACGAGCAGTAGTATTTGTAGGAGCACTTAATCCGGTTTGGAATGTCCAGTTAGAAACAGTACCTGTGTTTGGAGCTGTAGCACCTTGTGACTCTCTCCAACCTGCATAAACTGTAGGTAAATTTGCACCAGTAAAGCCGTTGAATCCGTTTACCATTGGGATGGTATAAGTTTGTAAGGAGTTACGTGTGGTTTTTGTAGAGTCGTTAAACACAAAGCCGTCACCAGCAACTGATGTAAACGCATTAAAGCTGTAAGTACCAGCAGTACTCATGTTTAAAGTACCAACGTTAACAGCAACTGTAGCTAATGGTGCTAAAGGTCCTGCGAAAGTAGTTGTTAAGGTTTGCGATACAGCACCACTTACTACTACCGAAACAGGTACGTTTGAAATAGCTGCCGAACCAAAGTTCTTTAATGTAGCCTGAACGTTTTCTGCAGAACCATAACAACCGGTTGCAGCAGGGTTTGTGATAGCAGTGATTCCACCATCTTGATTAGGAATATTGTAGATGTTGATGTTATCTAAATGTAAGTAATAACTTTCAACGTTATCAATAACACCATCGTTTGCCTGGAATGCAACAATTAATTCCTGACCAGCATAAGCAGATAAACTCACTGCAAAGTTGCTGAATGTAGGAGTTAAGCTATTTGTAGCACTGATGGTGTAAATTGGCGTGTAACTTGCACCGCAATTGTTTGAAACATAAACTAACAAACGGTCATCGCTACCCATTACTGATGGACCAGGAACCGCTTGAAAATCTGTAACCGCTGCATCAAAAGTAACTTGTGTACTTGATGTTGCAACAAATTTAGGACCGACGATCCACTCTTTATAGGTATTACCAAATAAATTTATACGAGAAGTTGTATTTGTAGGCGCACCTAATCCAACAGCACTACCCCAGTTTGAAATAGTACCGGTTCCAGGAGCAGTAGCACCTTGAGCTTCTTTCCAACCATTGTATACAGTTGGTAAGTTTGAACCGTTGAAACCGTTAAATCCATTGATCAAAGGTAAAGTGAAAGTTGGTATAACAGTTCTCGATGTCATGTTGGTGTCATTTGTTGGAATGTTATCACCAGGTAATGATGAGAATGATTTGAAATTATAAACACCCGCAGTTGACATGTTTAAGTTACCTACGTTAACTGCAACTGAAGCAGTTGAAGATAAAGTTCCGGTATAAACGGTGTTTAATGTTTGTGAAACCGCACCACTCACAATTACTGTAACAGGAACGTTTGTAATGCTGTTTGCACCATAATTTTTTAACGTTACGTTAACAGGTTCGTTGTTTGAATAACAACCGCTTACAGAAGGACTCGTTAATGCTGATACACCGGCATCAAACGCAGGAAGGTTATAAATATTGATATTATCAATATGAATATCCATATCTGGTAAATCATTAATTGGTCCGTCATTTCCATAAAATGCAACAATGATATCCTGTCCATTATATGCTCCTAAAGGAACTATAAAGTTAGTGAAGTTCAAGTTTAAGTTGGTTGATGCATTGATGGTGTAAATTGGAACATACGTTGCTCCGCAATCTGTAGAAACCATCACTCTTAACATATCATCTGATCCTAAAACACCAGTATTTACAGTACTATTCCATGCAGATAAGGCTGCGTCAAAAGTTATTTGAGATCCAATAGCGGCGGTAAATTTCGGACTAATGATCCAAGCATTTTGATTAACATCCCATAAATTTAAGCGCGATGTGGTATTAGTTGGAACACTGATACCTACCTGACTAGTCCAGTTTGAGCCAGATACACTTGGTGTAGTACCTGCAGCTTCAGTCCAGCCAGGGAATAAGGTAGTTAAGTTAGTGCCATTAAAGTTTGTAAAGTCAACTGATAATGGTAAACCTACAGGAGCTGTAACTGTGCGATTAATAGTAGTGTAAATGTCATTAGTTGTATTATTATCACCTGTTGTTGTAACTGTACCATCAAAAGCATAGTTACCTACAGTGGTCATGTTAAACGTGTTTGAAATAACAACAGTTTGTGATGCACTTGCAGCTAAAGTACCTGAGTTAACAACTACTGGTGCAAATGTAAAGTTAACTGCACCCGAAACAACAGCGTTAACTGTTGCAGGGTTAGTTGCAAAGTTAATTGTTGCTAAACCTGAGTTCAATAAACTAACTGCAACAGTTTGATTGTTGCCGTAACATCCAGCAGGAGCAGGGCTAGTGAAACCACTTGCAGTGATATCTACAACGTTACCTGCGCTACCCCAAGCAAAATATTCGTCTCCGTTATTGATAGGACCAGGGGTTGCACTTACAGTTGATCTTGTTAAAGGTGTATTGTTTACAATTGGACCTAAACCTGTTGTTAAGGATCTTTCATTCCAAGGACCGGTTAAAGAAGATGCCTGAACAATTCTTATATCTTGTAAGTTTCCTAATAAGTTATCAGAACCGCCAAAAGTAGAGTTGTTAGCGTTTAAAGTAACAAAAGCGCTAGCCGGCAAACCAGGTCCGCCGTTAAAGTTTAAACGGTAAGCACGGCTACCTAAAACTGCAGTGATAGGCGTATTAAATGTACCACTTGGCGCATTTTCAATAGTTGCAGTAATGGTTTGTCCACCCCAAGCAACTAAACCTGAACCAACATTTACAGTTCTTAAAATATTTGAACTGGCTAAGTTATTGTGAAAAGCATTACCAACACCCAAAGCAAAGTTACGATTTCCGGTACCGGTTGTTGGGAAGTTAATTCTTAAAGGACCATTAATATATGAACCGTGTGTTCCACCGAAATTAGTTCCGTTACATATGATTGTAGATGGTGCAGTACCGAATGGTCCAGCAATAAAGTTATTGATCACTAACAAGTTTGCATTTGATGTTGTGATAATACCTCTTGTTAAAGTTAAACCACCACCGGTAGTTGTACCAACCGTTAATGAGTTAGTTAATGTAATGTTATTGTAGGTGTTCATTTGTAGGGTACCTGTAACACTAAATGAACCTGAAACAGATTGGATTTCTGAACCAGGATTTAAGTTAACCGGTGTATGAGCGAAATAATAACCACCCGGATTAGCTGTTGTTAATGGAGTAACATAAGCTAAACTGCGCTGTGTAACATTGGTATTGTCAAAGGTTGGTGTATTTATAAATGAACCTATTGTTCTGTCTGTTTGAAATATTGCAGCAGCAGGGCCACCACCTAATGTTAAGTTAGTAGCAACAACTGTACCTGCATATAAACCTAAATAATTTGAAATTTTGAATGCACTTAAATATTGAACACCGCCTGAAGCAAAATGACCAACTTGTGGAACGCGGTTATTAAATAATGTACCGGTACCAGAGTAGGTATGTGTATAACCAACCCAGTTTAAAGCACCTGTTGTGCTAGTGCCCGGTTGGAAATTAAGTACTCCATTATTAATGATGTTGCCACCAAAGTATGATTTACGTCCTGTTGTTCCGTTACCTGAGAAAAAAGTACCGGTAGATGCAACAGTTAAGTCACCAAATATTTGCGCTACCGCAGATGTAGAAGTGTATTGAAAAACAGCCGTAGCAGAGATCGAAAGATCTTGCACGCGGGTTATAATATGATCGGCAGTAATGGTATGTGTTGCTGCAATCACAACATGGTTGTCTGCAGTTGGAACTACACCACCAACCCAAGTTGCTGTGTTAGCCCAGTTTCCTGAAGCCGCTGATGTAATGGTTGTAGGAGTAAACTCTTCAACCGAAAAATCATCTATGTAAAAGTTCGCTGTTATACCATTATTTGTTATCTCAATTGCAAATTTTGCATTAGCAACTTTGAATGCAGCAGGCACTTTTACGTTAATTCTATCCCAAGGAGAATTGCTTGACATAGCTACAGCAGAGCTTGTTCCAGCGGTTACCTGAGAAATATGTTGCCATGTTGCACCACCATCATTTGAAGCAACTACGCGTAGTTGATTGTAGAGGTTAGATTGTGCTGAGAATAAGAAAAAACGAATATATGGATTTGTTGATGAAGCCAAGTTCACAACGGGTGTTTCCATTCTTCTGTTTCCTAATGCAGCAGTAGTTCCTCCAAAGTTCGTATTATTTATTGCTAACACTGCAGAACCCGTTTTAGCCGATAAAGGCTGAGTTCCTGGTGTTGACCATGAATGCGACCAAACAGTTGGGCTAATGTTTGTAATTCTTTCCCAATCTTTTTCACCGGTACCCACATCAGGAATACCGTCTCCTAGCAATACCAAGCGTGTTTGTGTCCATCCGCTTGGCGCTGCAGGGTTACCTGTAAAAGGATTTTCAAACCCTTCTGTCAAGTAAACTTGAGCTTTTGCAAATCCAACCGTTAAAACCAGTAAGATCAGCGTTTGTAAAATTTTCTTCATTTTTCTTTTTGTTTTAATTTAGTGATACAAACATCTTCAAACTTATTATCAAGGATCTAATGGTTTAATTTGTAAGAAGTAAGGCAAAACCATTAAAGAATTTGGCAAATGTTTGCACTTCAAAGGTCGTTAAAGTAACGGTTTGTATGTTTAAACATTTGCTGGTATTTACTTTTACAAATTTAATTTTTGTATAATAAATCATTGATAATCAATGTTTAAAATATTAATTATTTTACTTTTCAAAATATAATTGTTAAATTTATTTATATTATTTTAATATATGTCAAATCAACTTATCCAGCTCGTAAAAACTTTAACTCGTAACGAGAAAAGATATATTAATCTTAACTTAAAAACGTATTCATTTGATGAGAGCGATAACCAATTATTATCTGATTTTAATAAAATTGAGAAGCAATTAACCGTTAAAAAGATCAAGGATGATTATCAGTTAGAAGGTAACGCAACCCGATTATTTTATAAACTATTAGATATTTTATTTAATCTTCATAAAGATCAGCTTTATGAAAACGAGAACAGTAATCGTTTGATCAAACGTTCACAAATTTTATTTCATAAAGGATTTTATTCTGAAGGTATCAAGCAGTTGAACAAAGTTATTTATACCGGTTTCAATTACAGTTATTTGATAAAAATTGAAGCCATTGAATTAAAAATTAAAGCCGCTATAAAATTTGTTGACGTTGAGTATTTAAAGAATGATTTTGAGGAAGATAAACTATTGTTAGCTCAATACTCTAGGTTTTATTTTAATTTGGTGGAGTATGAAAGTATGTGGGCCATTATTAAAGTGGAATCTACAACAAATTATTTTTTCGGCAATAACAATCAGTTCAACGACAAGTATTCGGAACTACTTTCTAAAGAAGAAAAAGCCTATAGCCCTAATGCAAAGATCTATTTCAACCAAATAAATGCCTTTTTAGCCATTAAAAAAGGGGATCTCGAAAATGCTTTTAAATACACCTTACGGTCAAAAAAAATATTTGATGCATATCCGGAGATCAGAGAGAACAAATTCAATGAATATTTGCGTGTGATCAGAAACCTCTGTATTGTATGTACGCATCAAAAAAAGTTTAGTGAAGCAGAAGACATACTTAATGAAATTGAATTGGTTATTTCGAACTCCAAAATGCGTAAAGTAGCCTCGTTGCAAAATGACATATTCGCATTAATGGGATTATTGCGTATGGATATCATTATTTCTAATTATACAGTAGAATCCAACAAACTTAAAGTTATTGAGTTCGAAAAACAATTGGAAGTATTGGAAGATAATTTGGCACTTGATGAAAAGTCAACCAGTTTTTATTATTTGAGCCTCATGAATTTGGTAATAGGTAATTATCGAAAATCATTAAGATTGATCAATCAGGCCATTAAACACTCTGCTACCGTTAGAAAGGACATTCACCACGTTTCCTTTATGCTCGAAATGGTCATTCACTTTTATTTAGGTAATAGTGAGCTCCTGTTCTCAAAACTAAATTCATACAAACGATTTATAGATAAGAACGGCGTAGTGTTTTCATTTGAAAACAGTTTACCAAAATTATTGAATACCTTGTTTAACTCGCCAAATGAACAAAAGCACTTTGCCAAATTAAAAACAGTTATTGAAGAAAGTTTGACTGAAGAAAAAAAGTTGGTTTACAAACCGTTTATTTCGCTACTTTATTTAAAACCGATTTAATAAAAAAACCCCGGATAGCCGGGGGTTTTTTTATTGAAATAAAAGTGATTATTTACTGTTTAATGATCATGAATTTATTTTCAAGTGAATTTATTTTAATATTCACATAATATAATCCTTTAGCTATATCGTTAATATTAACTTGGATGGTCTCGTCAGTTGATTTGAATTCACTGATAATTCTTCCAGTAACATCTATGATCTGAACTTCTTTTTGATCTTGTGTTTTAGTATCAATTACAAACTCACCGTTATTCGGATTTGGATAAACCGATACTTTTTCTGAATTAGCCGTAATGTTATTTAATCCGGTACAGTTACTAACTAAAATAGAAATTGAAGTTGAATTTGTACAAGATGTTGCAATATCGGTATACGTGTAAATTGGGTTAAACGTACCAAGTGCAGTTGGATTCAATACATTTCCAGTTACATTTGGCCCTGAATAAACACCACCACTTGGTGTACCTGTTAAGGTAATTGCACCACCGTTCAAACATGCAGTTGTTGTACCTGCGGTTAACGTTAAACTTGGTTTAGCATTTACTGTAATACTAATAGTTTTATTTCCAACACATCCAAGCGTACTTGTGCCTGTAACCGAATAAACAGTTGTTGAAGTTGGCGTTACAACGATACTGGTTGTAGTTGCACTTGTATTCCAGGTATAAGTTGAAGCACCTGAAGCAGTTAAATTAACAGATGCTCCCGCACAAATTGTACTGTTGTTTGCAACAATGTTCAATGAAGGTGAAGGATTAATGTTGATCAATTGCGAACCATTTGAATCAGGGCAACCATTTGCCGAACCGGTCACACTGTATGTTGTGCTTACAGTAGGTGAAACCACGATCACAGATGTAGTAGCTGAGTTGCTCCAGCTATAGGTGTTTGCGCCAGTTACTGTTAATGTTGCACTGTTTCCTGAACATACACTTGAATTAGAAGGTGTTATGGTTACAGATGGTATAGCGTTAACAGTTACATTCACTGCAGTTAAACTACTAATTCCACAAGCAGCAGAATCAAGCACATAATAAGTGGTTGAAGTTGTAAGTATTGGTGTTGTATACAATGTACCTGTTGCTAAAGCAGATGTTGCTGAAGGTGAAGCGTACCATTGTGACATGCCAGTTACAGTTGATGTTATAATTGCTGAAGTTCCTGTACAAATTGATGTAGCAGATGCAACCGGTGCGTTTGGAGGACCAGCACAAATATTGATGTTATCAACATCAATGTAATAGTCACCAGAAGACCATTTAGCTTCAAATCTAAAAATAGCATCGTTTCCAGCAAAAGTTCCAACTGAATATGTATTTGTTACGAAGGTATTCGTTGAAACGTGATTGGTGCCGCTGATTACAGCAATATTAGAAAATGTTAAACCACAATTTGTAGAGATCTTAACAAAAAAGGTGTCTGTTGGACTTAAGATAGTAGCGTTTCCTCCTGGATTAGCATATCCGCTATAATCTACAATTCTATAATCAAAGGCAAAAGTTGTATTTGGCGTAATTTGACCTACTTTAGGTAAATTAAACCACGAACTTGTATTGCCGCTATAAACGTTTCCGCCAAAACCTCTAGAAGCAGGATTGCCAGTTCCGTGTTCAGCTAAACTATTTGTTACTAAAAAGTCAAATGAGGAGTTGTTATCCGCTGTGTAACCAACCGGAACCGTATTTCCAACAACTGCATTAAAGTTGTCTGAGAAAGGTAAAGGTAAAGTTGCAATTACTGTTCTTGTTTGAACGATCATCGCATCGTTACCAGGATTGTTATCACCAACTAAACCTGTTGTAGCGTTAAATGAATAAACACCGGCAGCACTCATGTTAATGTTACCAATATTGAAGTTAACTGTTCCTGTAGATGGTAAACTTCCAACATATGTACCTGTTAATGTTTGATTGATAACACCCGAAACCACAACAGTTACAGGAATTGATGTTTGTGTATTAACACCATAATTGATCAATTTGATCGATACTGGTTCAGATGCTGAATAACAACCTACTAAACCAGGGGCAGCTAATTCAATTGCAGCTACGTCATCCGGTAATGGTGTAAATACATTAATATTATCAAGATCCGCATAGTAATCACCAGAACCTGAAACTGCTTTCTTAGCTATGAAACGAACAATAATATCGCTGCCTGCAAATGCACCTAAGCTAATTGATTTAGTTGTCATGGCAACTGTAGGTGTATGATTAGACGCGTTGATCGTTTGTACTAATGAATATGTTAATCCACAGTTTGTAGACACATAAACATTTAAACTGTCGTTTGCCCAGTTTGCTAAACTTGTTGCTGCAGAACTTGGGTAACCACTCCAATCTTGAATACGATAGTCGTATGTCATATAACTGTTTGCGGTTGCTTGTCCAAGTTTTGGAAGTGTTACAATTGCAACTGTTTGAGCGGTTCCATAAAGATTTCCTGATAAGGCGTTATTGTTATAGTTGGCACCATGGTTTGAGAATACCGAATAAGCAGGACTTCCTGAACCAACCATACCAGCAGGCATAGTTAACGACGAGTTAAAATCTTGTACATATGGGAAACCTAAAGCAGAAACAAGTGTACGGGTTGCTTGTGGCATCACATTGTTAACAAGGTTTAGATCGTTATTTGCAGTTACGGTAGCATTGAAATTGTATACACCAATAGTAGACATGTTAAATGTGTTAGTGATGTTCACAGTTGTTGTTGCGCCAACACCTAATGTTCCTGAGTTAACCACAACCGGTGTAAAGGCTTGTGTTACTGCACCAGAAACATCTGCACTGATCGTAGCATTATTAACAGCAAAATCCATTACTGCAATTCCACTATTTGTTAATTGAACCGCAACGGTTTGGTTAGGGCCATAGCAACCTACTGTTAGTGGTTGTGCTAAAGCTGTTGCAGCCATATCAACTGCAGCACCTGTAGATCCCCATGCAAAATACTGGTCACCATTATTAATAGGACCCGGTGCAACTGTTGCTGTATTTCTTGTATAAAGTGTATTGGCAACAATCAATCCGGTTCCAGATGTTGCTGAACGCTCGGTCCACGGACCAGTTAATGCAGCTGATTGAATAATTCTAATATCTTGTAAATTTCCAACTAAATTATCTGAACCACCAAAAGTTGAGTTATTAAAACGTAATTGTAAGTTAGCGTTAGCAGCTAATCCAGGTCCGCTATTAAAGTTCAAGCGGTAAGCTCTTGTTCCCATAATTAAGTTAATTGGTGCATTAATTGCACCAGATGGGGCACCTTCAATTGTAGCAGTGATCGTTTGGCTATTCCATGCAACAGAACCAGAATTTAAAACTGCAGCTCTGTTAACGTTTGCACTTGGTAAATTGTTATGTAATGCTGTTCCTTCACCAACACCAAAGTTTCTAGCACCTGTACCGGTAGCAGGAAAATTGATCTTTAAAGGACCCGCAATGTAAGAACCATGGTTACCACCGTTAGTTCCAGTACTTGTAAATGTTGTAGGGGTTGCACCAATTGCACCTGTAGCAGACGCATTTAAAGTTAACATGTTAGTTAACGATGAAATGATGATACCGCGCGTTAAAGTGATGTTTTGTGTTCCGGTTGCTGTACCTACAGATAAAGGATAAGTTAATTGTAAGTTATTATGAGTATTCATTAATAAAGTACCGGTACATTGTCTGTTACTTGAAATTAATTCGATCTCCTCGCCAGTAGTAATAACCTGAGGAGCCTGAGTGTAATAAAAACCTCCAATAGCAGTATTGATTGGTGTAACGTACGAAGTATTGCGTTGAGTTACGTTGGTGTTCACAAATGTAGGCGCACTCGAAAAAGACCCTAAATATTTTTCAGTTAAAAATACGGCTGCAGCAGGCCCATTACCTAATGATAGGTTAGCACCACTTACCTGACCTAAAAATAAACCACATGAGTTAGATATTCTGAAAGGTGATGAATAAGTAACACCACCTGAAGTTAAATGACCAACAACAGGAACACGGCTGTTAAATAAAGAACCTGTACCTGAATAGTTTCCTGAATATCCTAACCAAATTAATGCACCTGAAGTACTTGTGCCTGGTTGAAAATTCATGACACCGTTATTCACAATGTTGCCACCAAAATAGGTTCGTTTACCAGTTGTTCCACTGCCTGAAGAATAAGTTCCTGCAGCAGTCACTGTCATGTTTCCAAAAACCTGAAATAATTGAGTGGTGCTAGTACCGTTATATTGTAAAACACCGGTTACATCTACATCCTGACAACGAGCAATATTCATGTCCATACTTACGGTATGTGTTGCTGCAATAACAACATGGTTATCTGCTGTTGGAACAATTCCACCTACCCATGTAGTTGTGCTGCTCCATAAACCTGTACCTGCTGAAGTGATGGTTGTTGGTGTAAACTCTTCCACTGAAAAATCATCAATATGATAATTTCCACCGCTATAGGTGTTGGTTATTTCAAAACCAAATTTCGCATTTGCAACTTTAAATGCTGCCGGAATTTTCACGTTAATTCGTTGCCAAGGGGTTGCCGAAGTCATAGTTGTTGATTCAGCATTCGGCGCAACGGTCATGATTGGGTGCCATGTGGTTCCGCCATCATTTGATGCCATAACCCTAAAATTCATCATGGTACTTGAACTTCCGCTAAACAACCAAAATCTTACATATGGGCTGGTTGAAGCCGCTAAATTAACTACAGGTGTTTCCATTCTTCTGGTTCCGAGACCAGTTCCTGTACTTCCAAAATCATAATCCGCTATAGCAATTACGTTTGAACCGCTTACAGCTGCATTTGGAAAAGGGAATGAGGTGAATGATGCTGTCCAAGCAGCTGTTCCGGTATTCGTAATACGTTCCCAATCTTTTTCACCAGTGCCACCCGCATCAGGAATACCATCCCCTAATACAACAATTCTTGTTTGAGTCCATCCCGAAGGAGCTGCAGGATTTCCTACAAAAGGATTCTCAAAATTCTCCAACAAATAGGTTTGTGCTTTTGCCCCTGTAAAAGATAAAGCAACAAATCCTATGATCTGTAATAATTTCTTCATGTTTAAAATGATTTAATTTTATACAAAGTTAACCTATAAGTCGATTAAAAGTTTATCATTTTTTCCACAAAATAGGTGTCCTAACATTTAATGAAAAATTTATATAACAGAAAGTCAGGTAGTTGTGAAAAATAAAAAATTGATTTATGTCATTTTTACGAATGAAAATAAAAAAAGCGCCATCTACAAGATGACGCTTTTTTCGTAATGAAATGATGATTATTGTTTAATGAGTTTAAATACAAATATTTTAGATTCAGAAGTTACTTTTAAATAATAAACGCCATTTGCAAATTCATTCAAATTTAAAAGCATTGTTTCATCAGTTGTTTGTGTTGTAAATAAAATTTTACCGGTTATCTCTGTTACCTCAATGTTTTTAAGTGATTTTCCCATTGAAGAAAGGTTAATTATGCCATTTGTTGGGTTTGGATAAACAGAAATTGGTTCACTATTGTATTCAAAGAATCCGGTACAATTAGCAATAATTACAGTTGTAGTTGCCGTATTTGAGCAACCCGTTGTGCTATTTGTATATGAATACATTGGCGTAAATGTACCGGCATTAGCAATACTTAATAAGGTTCCATTTACTGCTGCGCCGCTATATACACCGCCACTCGGACTTCCAACCAAAGATATACTTCCGGCACCGGCACATATTGTTGTTGCACCCGCCGTTAACGTAACTGTTGGAGTTGGGTTAACACTTACTGATAGAGCAGCCGTTTGTGTAGTATTACATAAAGTTGAATAACCGGTTACAGTGTAGGTTGTATTGGTAGTTGGTGTTACTACTATAACAGATTGCGTTGATGCATTGCTCCAGGTGTAAGTACCTACACCGGATGCAGTTAATGTTGCACTGTTGCCAATACAAATGGTAGTGTTTGATGCTAATGCAGTTAAGGTTTGTGCCGGTGAAACCGAAATAGTTATTGCCGTAACAGAGCTAATGCCGCAGGCTGCAGAATCTTTCACATAATAGGTAGTATTTGTTGTTAATGTTGGAGTAATAAATGTATTACCAGTTGCAATATAAGCTGTTGCAGTTGAAGATGTGTACCATTGTGCTGTACCTGTTGCTGAAGCACTTAGTGTAGCTTGACCACCTGCACAGATACTAGTTGCGCTAGCTGTTGGCGCTGATGGTGGTCCGGCACAAGGTGTAAAGCATGAAATGGAAGCAGAAAAACCAGCATCTTGAATAACACCATCTGAAGTAAATTGTAAAGTTAATACACCTAAAGAATTACTTGCTGTTATTACAGGAGGTAATGTAGTTCCGTCATATGTGCCAATTAATGGCGCTGCTGTTGAATTTCCATCATATACATACAAATAGTCAAAAGAAGGTTCGGTGCTAAAAGTTAAGAAAGTTAACATCACACTAGCTGAAGGAGTTGATGGTATAATGGTCATTGTATAATCTTCGTTACTTTGATAATCATTATTTGATCCTCCAGAATCATATAATGTGCCCCCACATGCAGTAACAGTTGTGTTACTCATTATATAGCAATTAAATGGTGTATATGAAGTTATACTTGTGGTAGCTGATTGTGCACTGGTACTACAAGTTGTAACCATCTGATAAAATGTTGTATTGGCAGCAGATGCTGTAAAGCTAACTGAAGTACCACCGATCATGTTTGACCAAGGACCGGATGCGCTTGGAGCTGATTGCCATTGATATGTGATGCCGCCTGCAACCGTAACACTTGACGCATTTAAAGTAAATACATCACTAATACAGCCTGTTGGTGTAGATACTGAAGCAAAACCTGAGTTTGGACTTCCTGTACATGGTGTAGGTGTTACTATGGTAATACAATAATCTTCAGTTTCACCCCATGAGTAAGTACCAGTTGGACCAGGAACAGAACCCTCTACAGCAACTACACGCATGCGGGTAATACCAACACTAGCTGTAGGAGGCACTAATATTAAACCTGTATTGTTACCTTGAATTGCCGCTGTGGTGCTGTAAGTCAATTCGCCCGGATCGGTAAACAATCCATTTTGATTATAATCAATATAAATATTTAACGACATACCATACCAGCCGTTACAAGTTCCTAAAGTTACACCAAAAGGAACTGATTGACCTTGAAGCACACTAGGAGCTGTTACAAAGCCTGAGTAATTACTATATAGGTTTTGCGCTGAACCTGGGCCCGGTGCAATAGTTGTACACGTGCTCGGATTGTTTAATGTACCAAAGCTAACATTTAAGATCTCCTCATCAAATGTTGATGTTGCTGCTGATGGTCCGTATGCATTACATACACATGGCCCTGGATTAATAACAGTGTATGATACAACAGAGGTTGTAGCACTTAAAGCACTAATGGTACATGTTGTTACCATTTGATAAAATGTAGTTGCGGTTGCGGTTGTTGTATAATTAACTGTTGTAGCACCAATAATATTTGTCCACGGTCCTGAAACACTTGGAGCTGATTGCCATTGGTATGTTAAACCACCCGCAACTGTTAATCCTGTGGCATTTAAAGTAAATGCTGTATTCGGACAGCCAGTAGGTGTTGAAATTGAAGCAGTACCCGAGTTTGGTGAACCGGAACAATTTGTTGCCGCTGTAATATCTATACAATAATCTTCTGTTTCGCCCCAAGTATAAACATTTGTTGGTGTTATTGAAGCTGGAACTGTTTCGTTTACAATTACGCGCATACGGGTAGTTCCAACTAAAGCAGTTAATGGAATAGTAATATTACCTGTTTCGAAATGTGGACCGTTTGTAGTTGTAGCACTCAAATAGGCTAATTCACCAACATCTGTGAACGATCCATTTTGATTATAGTCGATATATATGGCGCATGAATTATTAAAGTTTCCTCCGCAAGTACCAACCTGTAACGAAAAAGGAACAGATTGTCCCTGCATTACATTTGGAGATGCCAAGAAGCCGGTGTAATTACTGTATCGGTTTTGTAATGAGCCAATGCCCGGTGCAATGGTAGTACAAGAACTTGTGCTATTCAAAGAACCAAAAGTAACATTGTATAACTCTTCATCAGCAGTTGAAGAAGCTGATGAATTGGCGTAACCACCGCAAACACATGGTCCGGGATTAACAATGGAATAAGAAACAACCGAAGAGCTTGCACTTAATGCGCTAATAGTACACGTAGTAACCAGTTGATAATAAGTTGTAGAGGTTGCATTAGTTGTATAATTTACCGTTGTGGCTCCGGTAATGTTTGACCAAGGACCTGAAGCACTAGGCGCAGATTGCCATTGAAATGCTAAGCCACTTGCAACCGATAAACCATTTGCAGTTAAACTAAAAGTAGCGTTAGGGCATCCTGTGAAAGATGAAATAGACGCTGTTCCTGAATTTGGAGTACCACTGCAGTTAGCTGGAGGAACCCACTGGTAATCTTGACCGCTTACAGGAGTTAAGGTACTATTGAAATTTACAAGTGCAGAATTTAATGCACCTGCGATTGAAGTTGACCATAAATTTGAGGTGGCTACATCACGGTTATTAAAATCGGTTGTAGTAGTACCTCTTAATCCAACTTGAGCTGTTCCAGAGGTAGTAGTTGTAAAAGTACCATAAACAACATTTACTTTGTTTATTGTTTCCGAAAGTCTGATTTGAAAATTAAAATCATCACCTGTTGAAGCCCATTTTTGATAACCTAAAAACTGAACCACTAATGTTCTGTTAGGAGCAACACCAATGGTTTCAACTCTTAATTCAGAACCTGTTTGACCCGCAAGGTCTCTTGCTAAACCAGCAATTTTGTTTTGTAAGATAATTGGCGCCGTAGATGCTCCGGATAAGGGATTATAAGCACTTCCCCCACTCATGTCAATAGCGTTTGGAGTTAAGGTAGATTGACCTAATGAGATCCATCCATTATTATTGATGCCAATTACATCATAAATATTTCCGTTAAATAAAAAGTTAAAACCAATAGGAATACCAACACCTGTTGAAACAAATCCACCCAAAGGTAAAGAAGGGTCAACATAATATTCATCATCACTCGTAGTACTTCCAAATACAGTACCTCCAGTAATGGCAGAATAACTGTTTGATGATTGCGTGAATGGGTAGTTGGCTACCTGCGAATAAGTTTTTAAGCAAACAACCAAAACCGTTGTAAGCAATAAAAGGTTTCTTTTTAATAAATTCATGTGATAATAAATAATAATATAAAGTTAACCTTTTTTTATTGTTCTATTTCAAAGAATTTTCATATAAAATAGATATCCTAAGGAAAATTTGAAAATTAAGTTTTATGTTTGAGTTCAAATTGAAAACGAAGATCCTGATAATTCGATTTAGCTCTATTGGAGATGTTGTTTTAACTACGCCGGTGATACGTTGTATTAAAATGCAAATACCAAATGCAGAAGTTCATTTTATTACAAAAGAATCGTTCAAGGATACCTTATTGCATAATACTTACATTGATAAACTTATTACGTTTAAAAAAGATATTTCGGAAGTGATAAAACTTCTGAAGGATGAGAATTATCAATACATCATTGATCTGCATCACAACATACGAAGTTTAAAATTAAAACTAGCACTTGGTAAAAAAGCATACGCATTCAATAAATTGAACATTCAAAAATTTTTAGCGGTTAACTTAAAAAGTAAAAAAGCCTTACCTCCTTTACACATTGTTGAACGTTATTTTGAAACAGTTAAGGAACTGGGTGTACGATCGGATGGTAAAGGTTTGGATTATTTTATTGATAATAATGATGAATTTACAATTGCAGAAAAATTTCCAAAATTATCTTCAACTAAATTCATTGCGCTGGTTGCCGGTGGATCTTATTTCACTAAACAAATTCCTTTAAATAAGTTAGTTGAAATTTGCTCGAACTCCAATAAACAATTTATCTTATTAGGCGGCGCCGGAGAAAAAAGCATTGGTGATGAACTTGCCCGTTCTTGTTCAAACGTGATCAATGCATGTGGGCATCTTACGCTTAATCAAAGTGCATTTGTAATTAAAATGGCCGAGGCGGTTATTACTTCCGATACAGGTTTAATGCATATTGCATCTGCGTTTAATAAACGCATCATTTCTATTTGGGGAAATACCATCCCTGAATTCGGAATGAGTCCGTACCTGCCAAATGCCAATAATTTGTTATTAGAGGTTAAGGATCTTAAATGCAGACCGTGCAGTAAATTGGGTTACAAAAAATGCCCTAAAGGACATTTCAAATGCATGAATGAGATCGATGTTTCAAAGATCAATCTTTAAGAAATAACGCTTTTAATTCAGTAGCTTCCTCAGGTTTTATTCTTCCGGCTAATATCAACGAAAGTTGTCTTCTTCTTAAAGCACTTTCAAATCTTTTCTTTTCCAGTTCGGTTTCCGGTTCTAATGGTGGTACCGGCAATGGGGCGCCATTTTGATCAATGGCTACAAAGGTTAAAATAGCTTCGTTACATTTGGTTTTTTCGCCGGTTACAGGATTTTCAACCCAAACATCCACAAAAATCTCCATACTGCTCGAAAATGCCCTGCTTACCTTAGCTTCCAAAGTAACCACACTGTTTTGCTTAATAGGATTATCAAACGACACATGATTGATGGCAGCGGTTACAACTACACGTCCGCAATGCCTTTGCGCTGCAATGGCCGCAGTAATATCTACCCACTGCATCAACTTACCGCCAAACAAATTTCCAACATGATTGGTGTCATTTGGTAAAACTACTTCTGTATTTATAGTTAGCGACTGTGAGGGTTTTTTAGCTTTCATGGTGTTTAATTAATAAACAAATTTAACGCTTTAAACTGATATATCTTTTATCTTTGTTCTATGGAATTTTTATACATAAAAGCATTACATGTTATTTTTGTTGTATGTTGGTTTGCGGCTTTGTTTTATATTGTGCGCCTTTTTATTTATGCAACCGAGGCGCAAAGTAAAGATGATGTGGCACGCCCAATTTTAACACAGCAGCTTTTAACCATGCAAAAAAAGTTGTGGTACATTATTGGTTGGCCTGCAGCAGTAGGAACGCATGTGTTTGGTTGGTGGATGATCATTTCGAATCCAACATATTATTTGGCACAACCCTGGATGTGGCTGAAGATCATTTCAGTTATTTTATTATCATTTTACCATTTACAATGCCAGCGTATTTTTAATCAGCAGCGTTTAGGTGTTTATAAATTCAGTTCATTTAAGTTACGTATGTTCAATGAACTTGCCACCATTTTATTGGTTGCCATTGTTTTTTTAGTGATCGTAAAATCGAGTAGTGGATTGCTTTGGGGCTTATTAGGCACCATTGCTTTTGCCGGAATATTGGTTTTAATGGTTTATGTTTACAAACGTACGCGTGAAAGTGATAAGTCTGCAAGCAGCCAATTGAATAAGGAGCAATCAACCACAAACAGTTCTGATCAAACTACAATTTAATTTTCTGATTTTATCCAGGCAGTTGGAAAATTGCCTTTGATGCCACTAAGGTAATTTTGAGCATCTTCTTTTGAATTAAATCCGGCGCAACTTACAACGTGCATACCTTTTGCATTGGTGCCGGCTATTTGAGCATTAACATTATCGCGTTTTAATTTGCGCACCATTTTTTCGGCATTATTTTTTAAACTAAAACAGCCTAATACAATTTGAAATTTGTTACCGCTGTATGAAGTCGAAGAACTATGTGCTGAAACCTCTGAATGTGTTATGGCGTTATCAGAAACACTCACCGAAATGGTTTTGTGATCTAATTCAATCACTGCAATTCCATTGGCATTTGCAATATAAGGTTTTGTATCATCAATAGTTTTTTCAATTACAAGATCAGAATATGGCAAAGGTTTGTAGCTTTTTGTGTTTGATGAATTAAATAATCCTGAAAGTAAAGGCCCTTCCGATCTATTTAAATTAACCAAAGTTGCCAAGGTGAAAAATAAGATCGATCCTCCTAAAGCCACATATGCTAAAGGCTTGTAATTGCGCTTGCGTTTAAGCGGTAATTCGTGTTTAGCCTCCTCTATCTTACGATCAACAAATACCGTTTCTTTAATTGGTTCTTCAACAGGTTTTAATTCCGGTAATTCGTTTAATATGACCGAGCTTAAACCAAAACTATCTAATAAATAATTACTGTCGTTCTTTGGCTCAAAACAAATATTATTCTCAAGATCTAAATAAAAGAACCCCAAATTATCCAAGCTTAATCGACGTTTAGCATTTAAAACCTGTTGGCAATAATCACTGAATTCTAAAATGTGTTTCATGGCCACATCTGCCGTAATTTGCATATTTCCTTGCAGCCAAAAAGCCAATACGCCATCGTTTTGACGTAATTGTTTATTAAATGAAATGACCTTTCCGGGAGGAGTAAGAATGTTCTTATCGATCAGATATTGCGAAAAATGAATCTGAGTTACAAAACCACCAAAGTTGGGCAATACCACATAATCCTGCTCGTGCAGTAACTGTTTAATTCCTTCAACTATTTTGGTGTGAAAATTCATTTTCGGGGCAATAAATATACGCTTGTTTTATCAAATATAACCTATAAAACGGGCTTTTAGCGATAATTTTTTCAAAAAACTATTAAAATAAGGCAACCACTTGTTTATCAGTTAAAGTTTACGTTATCTTTGACGCAATGTATTTATTTGGTTGTCGTTTGATAGCAATTCTTATGTTGATCTTCAACACATTGGCTTTCAGTCAAAAAAGCGATGTGCTTTGTAAAGAAATAGTGTTGAAGTCATTAAAATCAATTGAAGAAGTTAAGAGTTTAAAGTACCATTTAAAAATTACGGAGCGCGGTAAAAAGGGCTTTAACTTCTATGAAAGTTCTGTAAAATTTAATCGTAAACCACGCAAAATTTACTTGTATATAAAGGGTATTGAGGTTTTGTGGGTTGAAGGAACAAACAAAGGAAAAGCTTTAGTTAAACCAAATTCTTTTCCTTACATCAATTTAAATTTGGATCCTCTTGGCGATCTCATGCGACAAGATCAACACCATACTTTAAACGAAATGGGTTATGATTATTTTGGCTCTATCATAGGATATAGTGTAAAAAAGATGGGCGATAAATTCGGTGAAGTTTTTTCATTAGAAGGCGAAGCAAAAATCAATGGTCGTAATTGCTACAAAATATTGATCAACAATAAAGATTTTTCGTATACAGATTATAAGATCGGAGAAAATGAAAGTATCACTTCTATTGCAAGAAAATTAAATGTGTGCGAATACATGATACTTGAAAAAAATAAAAAATTTAAAGATTATTTTGATATTTTAAAACCGGGAGAGATCATAAAAGTACCAACGTGGTATTGCAAAAAGGTAGAGATGTATATTGATAAATTTTACTTTTTGCCAATAAGCATTAAAATTGAAGACGATAAAGGATTGTTTGAGGAATACAATTATCATTTCTTACAGGTGAATCCTAAAATTGATGACGCAGAGTTTAAACGCGATTATAAAGACTATAAATTTTAAAACAAAAAAGGCATCTCTAACTAAGATGCCTTTTTTTTACCAACCACACAGAACATGAAATTTTTAATCGAAGCTTATTAAGCGAATACCGGCTGAAAATGAATTCACTTGTGGCCCTTTATTTGATTTGAACATATCGTTCAAGCTGTATTGAGCAAATACGGTTAAATTTCGGTAGCCTACACTGGCATATGCATCCACTAAGAATGGATTTAAATTGTAACCATCTTTTCTTTTAAATGTATACTCATCGCTGTTTTTAACTAACAATTGTTTTGTTTTTGATGATAAAAGGTATTTTCCAACTACACCACATGTAAAGTGCAAATTGTGTTTTAAATTTTTGCTTGTGTTAAAGTTTAACAACAAAGGCACTGCTACATAAGTTTGCTTGAAACGATTCTTGCGATACGTGAATGTGTTGCTTGAATCGATAACACCCCAAGTGAACGAGCTGTCTGCATTTAATCTGGTTTTGTTCTCAAAGCTCATGTTGTTGAATTGAAAACCT
>JBIKKW010000257.1:0-2676 GCA_044360115.1 Bacteroidia bacterium | reverse complement strand
TGTTCATCACTATCTTTGATCTTGTAATTGATGTAAACAAGCTGACCATCTTTTTCTTTATAGATCACCTCTTCATCGCTTACAGCTGTTAAACCTTGCGGATCCCAATTTACCATACGCACACCACGGTAAATTTGGCCTTTGTTATATAGGTCAACAAACACATCCAATACAGCGTCACTCAGGTCGTCATCCATGGTAAATTTGGTTCTATCCCAATCACATGACGCGCCAAGTTTTTTTAATTGTTCTAAAATTATTCCGCCATATTTTTCTTTCCAATCCCAAGCATGTTTTAAAAAATCTTCTCTGCTCAGATCGGTTTTTTTAATTCCTTTTTCTTTTAACAAAGCAACAACTTTAGCCTCTGTTGCAATACTTGCATGATCGGTACCCGGAACCCAACAAGCGTTGAAACCAAGCATACGTGCTCTTCTGATAAGCACATCCTGAATGGTGTTGTTAAGCATGTGGCCCATGTGCAAAACACCGGTTACATTTGGCGGAGGAATAACAATGGTGTATGGTTGTTTTGTTTTATCGGGTTTTGACGAAAAATACTTCTTGTTCATCCAATAAGGATACCATTTTGCTTCTGCTTCTTTTGGATTATATGTTTTGCCGATCTCCATTTGGAAAAATACTATTTGTTAAATTTCGTAAAATTAAGCAAAGTATTTCAGTATCGCATATCTTTATGGCACGATTTTTAGTACCTTTATAAAGTAAATTTAAAACCAACAAAAAATAAGAATCATGAAAAAAATTGTATTAACTCTAGGTTTATTTGTAGGCTTATCTACATTTAGTTTTGCTCAAGAAAGTCACAGCGCAAATGATGGCCACAACCACGGAGCAGCAGTTCAACAAACTACAGCACCAATGAGCACTGCTGATATTAAAATGGATAAAATGACGCACGATTACGGTAACGTTATGCAAGGTGGAAACGGTGAGTGCGAATTTAAATTTACAAACAGTGGTAAAGAGCCATTAGTGATCACTAATTGTATGGGAAGCTGCGGATGTACAGTTCCTCAATGTCCTAAAGATCCAATTTTACCTGGTAAAAGTGGTGTGATCAAAGTAAAGTATGACACTAACCGTGTTGGTGGTATTTACAAAACAGTAACTGTAAATTCAAACGCAAAAAGTGGTGTTGTAACATTAACTATCAAAGGTAATGTTGAGGCTAAACCGGTTGAAGAGGCTTTTCCGGCTAACAAAACTTCTCAGGGTGCGCCTGTAGAGAAGAAAGGTTAATTTCTTAATAAACAGCAAGTATGAAAAAGTTATTATATAGTTTGTTTCTTGCAATTGGTTTGTCTTTTGCTTCAAACGCCCAAGATTCTGTTATTCCAAATCCGGATCCAAATGCTCCTGATATGAAATTTGAATCAGAGGTAATTGATTTTGGAACTGTTGAGTATGACGCTAACGGTATCAGAGAATTTAAATTCACTAACGTTGGTAAATCACCTTTAACCATTACGGCTGTTACAGCTGAATGTGGTTGTACAACTACAACCATTGATGGTAAGCAGGGTTGGCCTTCGGAGCCAATTTTGCCGGGTAAAAGTGGTGTTATTAAGATCAAGTATGATACGAAACGTGTTGGTCGTTTTGAAAAAAATGTAACCATTACCTCTAACGCAAAATTTGCTTCAAAGAAAGTGAAGATCAAAGGAGAAGTTAAAGCGAAACCAGGTGAAGAAGGAAACTAAAAATAACCAAATATTAAAAGATCCTCCCGGTAATTTCGGGAGGATTTTTTGTTTCAGGCAATTTATGGCTTTGATTTTGTTCATTTGCATGGGCGCTTTTGTGAATGCTCAAGCCGTAGTGAAAGTTGATGATGCAAAACAATCGTTTGGAACCGTAAAAAAAGGTGATATGGTTGAGCTATTGTATACACTTACCAATGTTGGAAATGAGCCTTTGCTTATTCAAAAATACGAAGTTCAATGCTCGTGCACATCGGTTGAATTTGACACGAAACCTATTGTTCCGGGAAGATCAACCATTGTGAAAGTTAAGTTTGATACAAAAACCGTTTATGAACGACAAGACAGGATCGTTTATTTGATCAGCAATAATAAGAATGGTGATGTAAAACTTCGTTTTAAAGGTTTTGTAAAACGAAACTGATCACGCAAATCTCTTTCTGAAAAATTCAGATGCAATAATTGATGTTGCCACTGCGGCATTCAGCGATTCGGTATTTTGTGAGGCCGAAGGAATAGTGAGTTTTTTTGTTGCCAACTTTTTTGCCAATTCGCCAATTCCATTTGCTTCATTTCCAATGATGATCAACCCACTTTTAAGATCTTCCTTGTAAATATTATCGCTATTCATTTCAGTGGCATAAATGTTTTTTATATTCTTATTGGCAATCAGTTCTTCCAGTTCAATGTAATGCACTTTTACCCTTAAAAACGCACCCATGGTTGATTGAATACATTTAGGGTTATAAAGTTCAACAGTTGTAGGCGAGCAATAAAGGTTGGTAATGCCAAACCAACTGCATATTCTGATGATGGTACCTAAATTGCCAGGATCTCTGATGTCATCTAAGTAAAAAGAGAATTGTGTATTTAAATTAAGATCATCAGATAGGTGTTCAAAATAATTGCAAACAGCCAGGGCACCATTGGGGTTGCTTAATTGACTGATCTG
>JBIKKW010000256.1:0-2694 GCA_044360115.1 Bacteroidia bacterium | reverse complement strand
AAAATTGTCAGGATACGAAAGAGCACAATAAAGACTAATTGACAGCGCTTCCTCTCCCACCCAACCTCCACCAAGCTCCTCCAGCTTTTGGAAGGAGGGCTGCTGCCCTTCACGCCATAAACTGATTGCACGCCTAACCGCTGATAATGTTTCTGCATGGGCGGGAAAGGTGACTAAGATATCGTCTGTATTAGCAATAGCGCCTGTCAGTTCTTCGCCGTTGCACAAATAAGCTAATAAAGCCGCCAGATAGCCCGCAGAAAGGTAACCGGAGGGATGACCATGTGTCATCGCGGCCAATTCGGCACCCATGCGGAATGCGAAAGCTGGAGCAGTATTAAACAATAAGCCCACCGGTGCAATTCTCATTATGCCTCCACAGCCCTTACTGTTGTTTACAGGATCTTTCATCGTACCGGGGTTACCGTTGCGTAAAGCAGCTAAGCAGGTGAGACCCGGAGCCCTTCGCCTAAATAAAAATGAATGCTGGATCAACCATCCGTCAAACTCATTACCACTCACGCCATCACCTTCCTGCGTATACAGCCAGCGCTGATAGGATTGCCAAGCTATTTTATGATAAGATCCACCAATGCCTCGCCGGGAAGCCCGGTGCCAATAACGCAACAGACCCTCGGCCGTGAAAAGAAGCATTTGGGTATCGTCGGTGATTTCCCCGTGACCATCATTAAACTCCACATAATCCATAACTCCATTATTCCCATATATCGTAAGAATGCTTTTAAGATCCATGAACTCAACCGGCGCACCCAAAGCATCGCCAATAGCTCCACCGAGGATGGATGCTGTGAAATTTAATTTATTCCGCATCGAAGAAATTGCAAATAATGCGAAGGAGTGTATAATTGACAACAAAATAAGCTATAGCATATTCTAAATGCATTATTATAGCATATGTCACTAAATAAAAGCCATGGAATATCTGACATTTTTTAATATATTAAGGAAGAATGGACATATCCGTTAAGTTTCGTTGTGCCTAAATTATAATCATAATAACTATACTCAATATAATACCAATTACCCACACGCCTTATAACTTCGACAGATTTATAAGCTGGTATAACTGTTAATATATATGAACTTTTAGAGGGTCCTGATCTTAAATTCGCATTTGAATTAACAAATCCCATTATATTATCAAAATCATAATCATTAAATAAAGGATTATTTTCGTCATAACTAAAAGATGTTCGTCGCCTTTCATTTTCAGAACCCCAGCGAACGCCGCAATGTGGACAAGTCATGCCCACCTGCGAATGAACCGAAACAGGCAAATTGCATGCACCACAACTTTTTGACTCGGTAGTATATGTCTGTGCAAATGTTGACTTAGAAACAAAACAAAACAATAACTGTAATAAAAATAAATACTTGGGCATGTAGTAGTTTGCCATCATTTTATATTAAGGTTTAAATTAAACTGTTTTTTAATAATATTTTTCCCAGAATTCCAAATAATATTGATTCCATCGTAAATAAGCGCCGCACTATTTAGCCTTGGTTTTTGTTTAAATTAAAATTATCATCGCCAACAACTATATTCTCAAACTTAGGCCACTCATATAATTCAAAAAACTGGTTTGCAATTTTGTCAAGAAAATCGTCTGTCATAATGTCGTCTTCTAAGAACCGTTCAATGTCTGGATAGCGGTCTAATATTTTTTTATCACTTACATTTAAACGGTGCCGTATGTTTTTGAAAAACTTGATTTCCGAATACTCAACTTGTTCGTCCGCCTTAATTGTTTGAATTGCAAAATCAATCAAAGTCAATTCTTCTTCCTCTGATAGTTCAGTTCTTTTAAGAAGATCAAAGTAATACTGAACAAAGCTTTTGCCACCATTGTTAATCTTAGCCACAAGCAAATTGATTTCTTCTTGAAAATCAAAATTTACGAATATTGGCGATTTTTCGCATAATCCTTTAATAAGGGCTATTTCCCTATTATCAATTTTGCCATCTGCAGCCATACAACAAAATGCTGTTTTTAGCAAAAGTTTGTCAAAGCTAATTGTGTCCATATTTTTTTGTTTTAAGATTTAAAACCAATTCTTGGTCGTTCATTTTTTTGTTCTGTTTGTTCTGAATTCATTTTTGCTCTTACTGTTTCATATTTATGCAACTCGTGAAGTGGAACAGAGGGCTTTGTATTTTTTATTATATTTTCCAATATCTGCATTGTAATTCGTGACTTTTCTTTTAAAGCCAAACGAGATGCTTCATTTACTAAAAATTCAATGTCGGAAGAAACATAGTTTAATGTCAATGCTGAAAGTTTGTCATAGTCCATACCAAAGTCAAGCGGTCTATTTTTAAGATACATTTCAAACATTGCTTTTCGGGCTTCAAAGTCTGGGGGTGGTAAATAGAATTTCTTATCTAAGCGACCTGCTCTAAGCATTGCAGGGTCTATCATATCAGGATAGTTAGTTGCACCTATTATGAAAATTCCTTTCTCGCCTGTTCTGTCCATTTGTGCCAACATTTCATTTACCGCACTTTTCGCCATTTCGTGAGCATCACTGTCTCGGTTTGGAAGTAGCTCATTTATTTCATCTATGAAAATGATTGTCGGAGCATTTTTTTCGGCTTCTTCAAACATTTTGGCAATGTTTTCCTGTGTAGCATTGATGAATCTACTTTTCAAAGTTGATGGAGTTGCCAACATA
>JBIKKW010000120.1:0-8333 GCA_044360115.1 Bacteroidia bacterium | reverse complement strand
TCAAGATCTATGAAGGATGGGGACCTTGGTCAAACTTAATACTGGTGAATAACTATGAAATCATCGGAAATGAAACTATTGTTGTAGATAATAACCATTTTGAATGCTGGATAACAAAAGCTCAAAACGAATCAAAACTCGGGAAATCAGAATTAGTTACTAGCTACAATAACAAGGTAGGATTCACTAAGTTTCAATACTCCTTTTACAATAAGGCAAGCCTTGTATTAAAACTCATTAAAGTTGAATATTAGTTAACTAATCACCTACTTGTTGGCAAATACCAAGTACTTAAGTTAATACTAGGTCAATCTATCATAGATAAGTCCATTTGCCTTCACTAAAAAACATTTGTATATTTAATATTGCAAAAACAATTCAGTGAAAATCAATATTAACCAGATCATACAACACTCTTTAAGATCGATCACTCTATTCTTCATTTTACTCTGCACCTACAGCTTTTCGCAAAACCTGTCGATGCCCACTTTTAATAATTTGGATGCCGATCATTTTGGTGTAAAACGGGTTAACAGAGCGCTATACAGCAAAAGTTTAAATAAAATGTGGCTATGTTCCAATTCGGGGCTTGGTATTTTTAACGGCTATAAAACAAAACTATATTCACATGTCGATTCCATAAGTAATTCTCCCCTTTCAAATAATATTATTAATTTATTTGAAGATAAAGCCGGTATTTTATGGATGGGGTATGGCGATGTAGCAGGCCTAAGCAAGTTTGATCCAAGAACTGAAGTTTTCACTCACTTTGAATATGATTCATTAAATAAAGCATCTTTTCCGAATACCGTTGTGTCAAGGTTCCTAGAAGACACCAAAGGGAGATTATGGATAAGTACCTGGGGTGGCGGTTTGTTGTTGTTTAATAAAGACAGAACAAGCTTTAAAATTTTAAAACCGGAAGATAAACCCAAATCAACTAACTGGATCAAAAGTAATACCATTAGAGATATGGTTGAATTAGAACCAAACAAGATTCTGATCTCTTACTTTCATGAACAACCATTGGGATATCCCGGCATATTTGATGTAGAGAAAAATACAGTAACACCTTTCCCTCTTGATGAATACAAAGGCAATTTAAGTGATAGAGCTTTCGAAATAATTAAAGGAATGCTGAATATTGTACATTTTATTTACCATGACAAAAAATATGAGAAATTATGGTTCGGTACATATAGTGGCTTAGTATATATTGATCTTAAGAACAAAACCTGTAAACGTGTATCCGGCAGAATTTTTGATGAAAACAAAGGAGAGAACCTGGATAATAACACAGAATATATTGTTGATGAGAACGATCGTTTATGGACCAGCACTAACAGTTCAGGCATTATGATCGTTGATCTTAAAACAACCAAGGCCTTTTATAGCACCAATGCTCATAACTGCAACAATTGCATTGCCGATAATTTAATTGGGGGTTTTTCACGCGATAACGATGGCAATATTTGGATTACCAGTGGTGCAAGAGGTGTTAGTATTTATACGCCATTTAAACATCAATTTAAATTAAAAGAATGGAGTGCACTTAATGTAGATTTTTCAAATCTTTCACATCAACACATTCCATTAAGTAAATATATCATAGGCAGAAACAAATCCATTTACCTCACCAGTTCAAATGGTATAAGTCATTATAATTACGAAAAAGACACCTTATACCACACCTTTGATCACATTAAACAATCCTTTGATGCTAACGAAATTAGATTTGTTGACAACATGGTTTATTTCAGATCTTATGACATTAAAACCGGCACGGCTAAACTTAAAATATACAATACGGCGAATAAAAGTATTAAGCAAAGTAAATCATATAAAGGATTAAATCCGTTACTTTTCAGAAACGATACATTGAACCATACAACCTATTATTTATCAAATGACCGTAAAGCAATTTGTTCAATTGATGCAGACCTTAAAGATGATACCGTTCATCGATTTGAAAAAGTGAACAAAATTGATGCCAGATATAGTGTGGAACTTAAAAACGGTAAATGGTTCATTGGTGGCACAGATAATAATTTTTATGTGGTTGATACGTTTGCTAAAAAAACCACAAAATATGATCATCGTGGGGAATACGACCGCTTGTTCAATGATAGTAGCATACTTAGTTATTTTTATAACAATTCCAATAAGGTTTGGATCACAACACGCAATGGTATTCACAGTTATAATGAACAAAACGGAGAACTAAAAAAATGGAACAATACAATTGGTTTAGATAAGAATGTTGCTGTTTATGGAATAGTTGAAGATGAAACCGGAAACATTTGGTTCACCACCTTCCGTGACTTTTATAAATATGATTTTCAAAAAAAACAACTCATTTGCTTCAATAAAAATTTAGGTATTAAGCCTTATGGGTTTGATCATAGGGGGGATATACATACCATGATCACCGATGGAAAACATGTGTTTTTCCCTGCACTCAGAGGTTTATTGTTTTTTGATGCTACAAAAATAAAATTGCCTGATACAAAAGTTAAACTGAGTGTTTTTAATGTTCTAGTTAACGATTCGGTTTTGTTAGCCAATGAATTAAACGACTTTATTGAAGGGAAAACCGATCTTTCATACAATCACAACAATCTTCAAATTGAACTTCATACCAATCAATTATATGTGCCTTCACGAAATAAATTTAGTTATTGTTTAATTGGCTTGTCTGACAAATGGGTAGATAATGAATTTTCAAACAAAATTAATTTACAAAATTTACCACCGGGAACGTATACGCTTTCTGTAAAGTGTAAAAATAGCTATCAGGTGGAGAGTGAATCGTATAACATTTCATTTACCATTAATAAACCATTTTGGAAAACCTTGTGGTTCATTTTTATGATGCTATGCGCATTAGTAATATTAGTATTCTTTATTATCCGTTCACGAACAAAAGCACTTCAAAAACGCCAGGCCGAACTTGAACGAACAGTTGAAGAACGTACGCAGGAAGTGGTAAATAAGGCAGCCGAAATTCATAAGCAAAAAGTACTCATCGAAGAAAAACAAAAAGAAATTGTAGACTCTATTAATTATGCCGAGCGAATTCAAAAAAGCTTTATGGCTACGAAAAAAAGTTTAGATGCAAACTTGGGAGACTACTTTATTTTCTTTAAACCAAAAGACATTGTGAGTGGCGATTTTTATTGGTCGGCACAACTTACAAATGGCAATTTTGCGCTTGTAACTGCAGATAGTACCGGCCATGGTGTACCTGGTGCCATTATGAGTTTATTGAATATTACATCGCTTGAAAAAGCAATTGAAAAACAAGTTTTGCCAAACGAAATTTTGAATGATACCCGAAAAACGATCATTGAACGCTTAAAGAACGATGGCAGTGTTGAAGGTGGTAAAGATGGGATGGATTGCAGTATTTGTGTATTTGATCATAAGAACATGAAATTACATATTGCTGCTGCTCACAATCCTGTTTGGATCATCAGAGCGAAGGAAGCAATAGAAATAAAGGCTGATAAGATGCCTGTTGGAAAACATGATAAACAAGATACGTCGTTCAGTATTCATGAAATAGCTCTTAAAAAAGGTGATCTGATCATCACCTTAACCGACGGATTTGGTGATCAGTTCGGTGGGGTGAAAGGCAAAAAATTCATGAATAAAAAATTACGTGAACTGATCATTGAAAATTCGCATTTGCCTTTAAATGAGCAAAAAGATATTTTAAGCAAAACCTTTAGCGAATGGAAAAGCGATCTTGAGCAGATCGACGACGTGTGTGTGATAGGTGTGAGAGTATAATTGGTAAAATCTTTTTGAAATGTTTTATTGTCTTGTTAAGCCTTTGATCATTTCAGCATGCTGCGGATAGATCGCTGTAAGCTCATCTCGTTTTGCTAATTCAAAATCTTTAAAATCAAATCCGGGAGAAACAGTACATCCCACAAAGGAAAAATTACCACCCTTCAAAACTCGCGAACCAAACCAATGTCCGGCTTTAACGGTATATTGAAACGTTTGCCCCTTCTTAAGATCTGCGCCAACTTGGGTTCTTATCAAATTTCCTTGCAGATCAATTTCAATCACTTCTAAGGCATCGCCGGTATAAAAATGCCAAGTCTCATCACTTTTAATGCGATGAAAGGCGGAGAAATTATCTTTTTCGATCAAAAAATAAATGGCGGTTGCATAATTTCTGCCATTGGGGAACTCCGATCCATTTGTTACAATTTTATCTTCGCTTCGGTAAGTCTCCTTAAAATAACCACCTTCTGGATGTGGTTGTAATTGAAATGTGGTTACGAGTTCTTGAACAGTCATTTTATAATTTGATAGTTTAGTTATTGAAAATAAATTTACTGTTTCTTTTACAAACAGCTTCCTAAAAAATGCTGTTACAAGTTATAAGGGATACACTCAAATTAAAACCAAACCCCTATTCTTACTATCATGTAGATCAATTATTTGGCGCGCCTGCATCTATCCAACAAATGATCACATCTTTTTGAGCATTTGTTAAAGTTGAGTTCTTTGGCATGGTGCCATTAATAACTCTGCTTCTGATGGATGTTTTACCGGCGTTAATTTGGGCGTAATTTGAATAGTTGTTATGACAACCCGATGTATTACAACTGGCATTGATCAATGGAAGCACATCGGCACTAAACGATTTGGTGCTGCTGCAATTTGGTGTATAAGATGAATTAGACGTGTTGTTTGTTGTTTCGCTTTTTTTACAAGAAAACTGCATCAACAACACAATACTTAAAATGCTTAGCTTAATGTTCATGGGTTAAAAATATGATCTATTTTAATTATAACCCATTAATTATGCAATTGTTTAAGCGCTTATAGCATTAAGCCAAAAGGTAAAATGACTTTATAGATCAAAAAAAGCGCTTTAACAATTAGTTTCAATCACACCCCGGGCACAGACCCTGTAGTTGATCTGACACGGGATGCGATTGAAGGTCTTTTTTCAAACCAAAAAGCAAGTGCTTTTCAATTTAAAACAAACTCATTTGAAAAACCTGCGGTTCTTCTTTTTTAGGTTTAAAAAGGGATGTATTGAATGTGAACGACTGACGGTTCGTTAAAAACCTGTTCTTACTAATAATAAACAATTGATTAATACTTTCCGCCAATTTTCCCTCACCGCGCATGCGCACACCAAATCGGCTATCGCTGGCCAAGCCACCGTGGGTATCACAAATTTGATTCCACACCTTATCTGCCCTATCCGGAAAATTCTTATACAACCAATCTTTAAAAACAGGGCCCACAGCGCCATTCAACCTCACAATCGTATACGAGGCGCTGCGAGCACCGGCAAGTCCAGCCAATCTCAAAAGCTCGGGAATATCGTGATTATTGATACCGGCAATTATAGGTGCCATCATCAATCCGCACGGGATGCCATTTTCTGTTAATGTTTGTATAACTTTTAATCTGTTCTTATAAGTGCTAGTACGTGGTTCTAATTTCTGACGCACCGAATCATTTAAACCGGTAATTGAAATATGCACGTAAACTAAATTATGTTTCGCCAATTCTTTTAATAGATCCAGATCGCGAAGGATCAACGCGTTTTTAGTGATGATGCCCACCGGATGCTTGTGTTTTAAGAACACTTTTAACATGCTGCGGGTTATCTCCATCTTTTTTTCAATGGGCTGATAGCAATCGGTATTGCCGGAAAGCATAATTGGCTTTGGATCCCATTTTTTGCTGAGTATTTCCTTTTCCAGCAATTCTGCCGCGTTGCGCTTTACAATGATCTTCTTTTCAAAATCGATCCCGGCACTGTAACCCCAATACTCATGCGTTGGGCGCGCGTAGCAATACACACAACCATGCTCACATCCCTGGTAAGGATTAACCGAATAATCCATCCCAACATCTGAACTTTCCACTTTGTTGATGATCGATTTCGGATAGGTATATATAACCTCCGTTTTTTCATCCAACAAAAGTTCCTCATCCAAAACTTCTTTGTATTCCTGCACATACGTGAAATTCGCAAAACGATTATGCGTATTTACCTGTGATCCTCTTCCTTTAAAGTAAGTAGGGTTGCTGTTGTAATTTGCTGCTGCTATCATGACAACAAAATTACCTCAGTTTGTAGCAAAAGATTGCTATTAATTGTAGCAAAATGAAAAATTCATGCTCAATCCCTTATGTAGCGAAGGTTTCGGATGAGTCCGGAATATTTGGTACGTTTTACAGCCGAGTGCTTAAAAACCTTTTTAAATGTTTCGTCGGTAAGCTCCTGCCACTCTTTTTCATTCCAATCCAACAAACCTCTGGTATCGTTGAACAAGGGCTCGTTATGTGGTTTACTAAAACTATTCCACGGACAAACATCTTGGCAAACATCGCAGCCAAAGGCCCAGTTAGCCATTTTACCTTTGAACTCAGCCGGAATATTTTCTTTTAACTCAATGGTCAAATAACTAATGCATTTACTTCCATCTACCACATAAGGTTCAACAATGGCTTGGGTAGGGCATGCATCAATACATTTAGTACAAGTGCCGCAATAATCTTTTATGGGTCCGTCTGGTTCCAGTTCCACATCAACGATCAACTCCGCTAAAAAATAAAACGAGCCGTGTGATTTGGATATCAGGTTCGCGTTCTTCCCTACCCAACCCAATCCGCTTTTAGCAGCCCAGGCTTTTTCTAACACAGGTGCCGAATCCACAAAAGCCCTTCCATTAATATCACCGATCTGTTCTTTTAATGCATTTAAAAAGGTGGTAAGTTTTTCTTTGATCACTTCATGATAATCATTCCCATAAGCGTATTTACTGATCTTTGGCGCATCGCTATTTTGTGTTTGCGAGGGATAATAATTGTACATGAGCGAGATCACCGATCTGGCACCATCAACTAATAAAGTTGGATCAAGGCGTTTATCGAAGTAATTTTCCATGTACTTCATTTCGCCATGTTTATTTTCTTTGAGCCATTTTTCTAATCGAGGTGCTTCATCTTTTAAAAATTCGGCCTTACTAATTCCGCAAAAATCAAAGCCTAAACGAGCTGCTTCTCGTTTCACAAATTGGGTAATATTTGAGGATGTTGATTTGATGTTTTAAATGTAATACCTCATTTTGACATGAGCATGAAATGGATGTGAAAATGTTAAAAAAGGGCCTCTAAATCGATAAAACATTACAAATCAATTTTTTAACAATAATTTAATCGACAAATAATTGATTTTACACGATTAATGACGTAACTTTGCACAAGATTTTAAAATGGTATTTAATATTGTGAAAATCAGCTTTTTACAATAATTTTCTAGAAACTAGTATATATTAATTTAACAAAAGAAGAAAAATGAAAACAAACAATCCAATTATCGATTCGATGTTAGAAGCACAAGCAAATGTGTTAAACAATTGGATGGAATCAGCTAAAAAGATGCAATCATCTTTTACCAGTGGCAGCATGCCGCATGAAGGTCAAAATATCATGAAAGACTGGTATGAGAAACAAATGCAAATTTTAAGCAACATGCAACAAAATTCAAACAGTTTTTTTGGAAACAACTCAAACCAAAATAATCAGGAATTTTTTAAGAATTGGTTAAACAGCCAAATGAGTTATGCAAAGCAAATGACCGATTTTAACCAAAGCATTTTTAACAGCTTTAATAATTTTGGTAAGCCTGCAAATGAGTACATGAATAATTTTATGACCGCTAACAATGCTTGGACAAACATTTACAACTCGTTCATGCACACATTAAACAGTTCATACGATAGCATGTATAAGAACATGAGTGGTTCTTTCAATAAAGATATTTTCCAAAACTTTATGCAAGGTAACCAGATCTACACAAAAATGATGGAGTTCTTTCAACCAATGTTAACGGCTATGCAAAAAGGTCAGTTTAATATGGAAGATTTCAAGAACTTCTTTAAAGCTGAACATTACAACAACTTAACAAAACAAATGTTTGGTGATTTTTATTCAGGTGGAAACTTAAAAGAGTTTTACGATCAAAGTATGAAGCAAGTACACAATTTCTTTACTAACCAACATAACTTATCTAAAGAATATTATGCTCAAGTACAAAATATGAGCAATGAGTTTCCTCATTTATTCTCTGGTAATTTTGAAAAAGTAAAAGAAATGTATGCTAACTATAATAACGTTTTCTCAAAAACATTTGAACCGTTATTAAAAGTTACTACTCCTGGTAAAGAAAAAGAGAACATTGAAGCTATTATTGCTTTAATGGATAAAATGACTGATTATAGCATCCGTCAGAGCGAATTGCAATACCAATTACAAAACACCATGCGTAAAAGTGTGGAGAATGTAGCTAA
>JBIKKW010000082.1:0-13476 GCA_044360115.1 Bacteroidia bacterium | reverse complement strand
CTCTTTATTAGTTTTGATCGGCATATCTTGCCCGCTAATGAGAATGTAACGGTCGTATTTTTTAAGATAAGCAGTTTTAAAAAGTTCTAATGTGGCTTTTATTTGATTATAACTACCCCAGTAAACTTTTGAACGTTTAATAAAAGTTGCCTTTGTATTAGTTAAGGTCAGTTTAGATTTTTTATCAAAATGTACATAAACATCAAAATCGGCACTTAAGTGATCGATCAATTGTTCAAGTTGATTGGCATTTTTGTGTGCAAGTATGAGTATAGCTATTTTAATAGGCTTATTTTGAGTATTAAAGATAATATTTAATCGTAAAACTCTAAAAAAGTGAAAAGTATCCTGTTTGAATTATACCTCATTTTAGGTATTGTCTAAACTCTTCTTTAATTACACTTTTGCATTGTAAAATTATAAGTATGTTCAATATCAAAAATATCGCCCGGTTTTTATTTTTTATCCTATTGCTGGCTTTTGCCAATTTTATGAATGGCCAGTCGATTGATAGTTTAAAGGCAATTCAGCTTAATGAAGTAGAGTTTTATGTAAAACCTACCAAAAATGAAGTAGAACGTTTGCCCGAGATACAAAATGGGATTATTTTTTCAGGAAAGAAAAATGAGGTCATTAAATTAGGAAATATTGATGCTGATCTTTCAATAAACAATTCTCGCCAGGTGTTCGGAAAAGTTCCGGGCGTTACAGTATGGGAAAATGATGGATCAGGCATTCAAGTTGGTATTGCAACACGTGGTTTGAGCCCGAACAGAAGTTGGGAATTTAATACACGACAAAATGGTGGTGATATCAGTGGCGAATCGTTTGGATACCCAGAAGCATATTATTCACCGTCATTAGAAGGTGTTGAGAAAATTGAAATTGTGCGTGGTGCTGCTGCTTTGCAATACGGACCGCAATTTGGTGGATTACTGAATTATGTGATGAAGAAAGGAAATCCATATAAACCCATCGCATTCGAGACACAACAAACTACCGGTACTTTTGGATTATTTAATTCTTACAATGCACTAGGCGGCACCTATAAAAAAGTATCTTATTACACATTCTTTCATCACCGAAATGCAGATGGTTGGAGAAAGAATAATAATTACGAGATCAATTCAGGTTACGCTTCTATTACATACTCGATCACATCAAAAATGCGTTTAAGTGCCGATTACACTCGCATGATCTTTAACAGCAAACAGCCGGGAGGTTTAACTGATGCGCAGTTTGCAATTGATCCTCGCGTATCAATGCGCGAACGTAATTGGATGAATGTGCCTTGGAACGTTGCTTCACTAAATTTTGATTATACTATTTCTGATAATACATTTTTAACTGCCAAATTATTTGGTGTGGTGGCTGAGCGTAATAGTGTGGGTTTTGTTGCTGCTTTGAATGTTGCTGATACCTTTAATACGAGTATCAAGTCTTTTAATCCACGCCAGGTTGATAGAGATAATTATAAGAACATGGGTGGCGAGGTAAGATTATTACAAACATACAAATTGGCCGGTGAGCAACAATCATTATCTTTCGGTGTACGTGCCTATAATGGCGAAATGTTAAGAAGACAGCTAGGTAAGGGCACAACCGGTTTTGATCTGGATATAAATTTAACAGATCTAACATGGGGCAGAAAGATCGAATACCACACTTCAAATTACTCGGTTTTTGCCGAACATATGTTTAAGATTGGAAAGCGTATTTCTATTATACCGGGCGCTCGTTATGAGATCATAACGAATTCAGCTAACGGCTACTATAAGATCACTGCCGGAAAAGAGAATGAAATGGAAAAAAGCAGCAGAACTCGTAACGTGTTGTTATATGGTGTAGGGTCTGAAGTTAAGGTGACTTCATCAACAAATGTTTATGCGAATTTCAGTCAAAATTACCGCCCAATCACCTTCTCTGAGTTAACACCTTCAGGTACTACTGATGTTATTGATCCGAATTTGAAAGATGCGTTTGGTTATAATGTGGATGCAGGTTACAGAGGTACTTTAAAGAATGCCATTAGTTTTGATATTGGCGCATTTTACTTGTTGTACAATAATCGTATTGGAACCATTACCCAAAATGGCGCACCTTTCAAAACAAACATTGGAACAACTGAAAGTAAAGGAGTAGAGTCATATGTTGAGGTAGATGTATTAGGATTAATTACAGGCAACGGACGATTAGGCCATTTGAATTTATATGCATCCTATTCATACATAGATGCGCAATACACACGTTGGGATAATCCTGCCATTGTTAATGATCCAACAAAAACATTGGTTGGTAGAAAAGTGGAATATGTGCCGCAGCAAACGCAACGTTATGGTTTAACCTATATTTATAAAACAATTTCAGCAACCTTCCAATATAACGTGGTTGATGCCGTTTATGCAGATGCTTTGAATACCGAAACACCAAATGCAATTGCTACCATTGGTAAAATACCTGCCTATCAAATAATGGATGCTTCTATTACGTGTGGTTTTATGAAATACTATAATTTTAAGGCAGGTGTAAATAACTTAGCTGATGTAAACTATTTCACACGCAGAGCAGGTGGATATCCTGGTCCGGGTTTAATGCCGGGTAACGGCAGAACGATCTTCTTTAGTTTAGGCGCTAAGTTTTGATCAGGCCTTTGCTAATTGATTGCGCTTTACACCAAAATCTAAAATGCGATCGATAAATTCAAAAGGTTTGTAGTTGTTGATAGCCGCCTGATGGAAGATACACGTTGCAGGAGTCATGCCCGGTAATGAATTCACTTCAATGAAAATCACTTCAGCGCGGTCATTATCAAAAACACGAACAAAAGCATCTATACGGCAATAACCGGTAACGCCTAATACTTTAGCGGCACCGCCTAATGCTTTCTTCACTTGCTCACTCACTTTATCTCTGCTGGTTTTATCTTTTGCGTAACGGGCAGGTGTAATATTCTGACCTTGACCAGCTAGGAATTTTTCTTCGAGACTTAAAATATCGCCATCTGCCAATGCTTCTGATGCTTCAAACACTTCATATTCTAATTCACCTTTTGCATTGAATTTAGTGAGCATACCACCAGTGATCTCTAGGAAATGTTTCGCATCTCTTTTACTGATGAGCTCTTCAACCAATATCACGCGTTTTTGCGGGAATTCTTCTTTGTCTTTAATGTGAAGCACATCCGCTGCTTGTTTATCCAGTTCTTCAGAGGTTCTGAACATCAATTTGGCAAATGCTTCAAACTCGGCAAATGTTTTTATTTTTTTCACAGCACTACTACAACCATCATCAACCGGTTTAGCAATAAATGGATACATGATGGTGTTTTGTAATATGCTTTCAAATTTCTTTTTATCGGCAGCCCATTCGTTTTCGGTGATCAATAAGTGTTCGGCAACCAAATAACCGTTTTGTTTTAAGATCTCGTTAGTACGGTATTTGTCAATGGTAATACTTGAGCTGTCTTTATTTGATCCATTATAACTCAAGCCAACTTTATCTAAATGTTCCTGCACAGCACCATCTTCTCCCGGTCTGCCATGCAAGGCAATAAACACTTCGCTTACTTCTTTGGCTAATGTTTCGTAGGAATGAGTAACGGGTGCAGCTAAACTGTTGTTCGAGTATTTTTCGATGATCGAACCACATTCTTTTTTTATTTTTTGAATGAGAGGATGAACTTTGAATGTATAGATCTTTTCTTTGATGTCATCTGCATTATCTTTTAAAAGTAAATTGATAGGGATCTGATAGAGTTCATGTTTCTCACCGCTACCACAAAGGAATACAGGGATAGGGAAATATTTTTCGGATGAAGCCAGTTTCTCAAATACATTTCGTCCGCTTTCAACAGAAATATGTCGCTCTGATGAATATCCCCCCAAAATAACCGCCACCTTAGTTTTGAAAGATGCAGCATTTGCCTCTTTATGAATAAGGTTCTCTAATTTCAATTGTAACTCTTTGTAAACGGTATTGCCTTTAGCTTGCATCACACGTTTGCGAAGTGAGGTGCTGATGATGAATGTTAAGAATTGCGATGGGTTTAAACCAATTTCTGCTGCCTGATGGAAGAAGAAAGAAGATGGCATCATACCCGAAGTGGTGTTAGGGTCATTTAAAAAGATCTTTCCATCGGTACTTAAAAATCCATCAATACGTGCGTATACATCAAATTTCAATTCAACAAACAAACGCTCACAATCTTTACGAATGGCTTCAATTTGTGCATCCGGTAAGTCGATAGGCGTGATCTTGCGCGATAATCCTGGTAGGTATTTACTGCGGTAATCAAATAATTCTTTTCCTTTTCTGATCTCGGTAGGAGGGAGAGCAATTGGCAATCCTTTTTCATTTTCAACAACAATACAACTGAATTCTTTCCCTTCAATAAAGCCTTCTACCAATACCGTACTTTCTCCATCTAAACTCTGCAACATGATGCCACCTGTTTTTAAATTGGTATTGAATTCATTTAGTAATTCATCCGGATTGAATAAGGTTTTTTCATCGGTTAATGAAACGTTATCCGGGAAAATGCTCACCAACATTGGCATGCCAATACCTTCGCGAATATCACTGATCTTTTTAATGAAGCTGATCTTTTCGTCTTCACTCTTTTTATTCCAGTCTGCAGCATCTATCCATTGCGTGAACAAGGCTTTCTCAACTGCGTTCATTAGATCATTCTCATTTTCTTTTGTAAGAATAGTAACACCAATACTGGATCCTTGATTAGCAGGTTTGATAACGCAAGGAAAACCGATCTTGCTTTTTACTTCAGCTAACAGGCCTTTGCATGCACCACTGATCCAGGCATTGCGATCGATGGTAAAAAATTTCGGACTATTAAATCCTTTATCAACCATTAATTGTTTTTGAACGGATTTATCTATTCCAATAGCAGATGGTAAAATACCTGAACCACTGTAAGGAATTTGATAGTATTCGAATAAACCTTGTATACGGCCATCTTCGCCATAGGGCCCATGCAAACAAAGAAAAGCGAATTCAATTTTTGTTTTTAATTCGGCAACACTAATTTTTTTACCTAATTTTTCGATCAACTGATCTTGTTGCGCAATGTTTAACTCACCTAAATTTTCGGCATAATACTGAAAATGCGATTGAGCAGGTAAAAAATCAACCGGAGGATAAAAATCGCGAATGGTGCCTTTGTAAATGAATTCCCAATTGAGCTCAACAAAATTCCCAAAACTATCTACAAATACAGGAATAGCTTCGAATATCGATTTGTTTAAATTATCGTATACGGTTCTTCCGCCTGCAAATGATATTTCACGTTCCTTGCTTTGTCCGCCAAAGATGATACCAACTTTTACTTTGTTTTGAGCCATTTTAATTGAGTTTTCAATTAATAAATATCACGAAATAAGCACTCCGAAATTGAAGCATTAAAAGGAAAAAATTAACGAAGTTATTAACGTTGTCGTTTACGCTTTTGTATGTAATTTTTTACAGCTTTTTCGGAGGTATACCATACACCGCCCTCTTTATAGGCATCAATTTTACCGCGGCGGGCAAGCAAACTAATGTATTCCTGGCCGTAAGGTAAACGCTCTTCATTTACAAGGTTTTGAATAGAATCGTAATCAGTATCATTGCCCGGTAAAGCGCTTAAGTAAATATTTAAAGTTCGTTCAATGGCTTGAGCCATTAAAAGTAACAGTTTATCGTAGTTGCCTTTATTGGCGGCGTTAAGCGCATCATAGTATTTTTTGCGATCATTTTTTAGGATGATAGCCGGTGGGTAACCTTTTTGCATTAAGAATAAATTCATGGCAAGACGCACCGTGCGGCCGTTACCATCAAAAAATGGATGTATCCAAACAAACTTATGATGAAAAACAGTTGCCATCTCTACATCATTTAAGTGTAAAGGATTGGTGTTAACAAAATCAATGAGTTCATCAATAAGATCAGGAACTTTATGTGCTGAGGGCGGTACAAAATTAGCACCACTTATTCTTACGGCACCATAGCGCAATCGCCCGGCAAAATCATCTTCAATGCTGCGTAAAACTAAATCATTTAATGAAAGAATATCAGCGCTTTTTAATTTTTTACCTGCATCAGCGAGTTTATATAAAAGTTCAATGGCTTTATCATGGTTATGTGCCTCAAAGTGCTCACGAAGTGGTTTTCCTTTAACGGTTATTCCTTCTTGTAAAACCATTTGTGTTTCGCGTAAGGTAAGGCTGTTCCCTTCTATGGAGTTGGAATTGTATGTCCATTCAATGGAAATAGCTTCTTTGATTTTTGAAAGCGCCGAAATAGGCAAAGGCCTTGCTTTATGAAGTTTTTCTTTCTTCATGGCAATGCGATCATAGGTGCTTTGGAGTTCGTTGCGTGTATTTTCAAGATCTACCTTCCACATACCACAAATTTAGAATTAATATCGGTAATATCCAAAAATACAATAAACCGATATTAAAATATAAACAAAAGGATCATATAGTTTATTAATTAAGAAATTAAATTGAGATCTTTTCTGAGACCAACTCACCATTCATCACACCATCATCATCAAAACCTTTAATGCTTAATTGGTTGATCTGATTTATAAGTGAAGGGTCGTAAGGCAGCTTTACTTTCACGTAGTTTTCTGTAAAGCCGTACATGAAGTTTTCTTTTTGTTCGTGTTCAAACAAAACAGAGTGGGTAGTTCCAATATTCTTTTGATAAAAATCACGTAATTTTTTGGCAGACAAAATACGCAACATTTTATTACGTTGCTTGCGCACAGCCATAGGCACCTGATCTTTCATTTCTGCAGCCGGGGTATTTGCTCGCTCGCTGTAAGTGAATACGTGTAGGTATGAAATATCAAGTCCGTTTAAAAAATCGTAGGTCTCTTTAAATTCCTCTTCTGTTTCGCCCGGAAAACCAACCAACAAATCTACACCAATACAACAATTAGGCATCAATGATTTGATGATTCGAACACGCTCGGCATACAATTCTCTCAAATAGCGGCGTTTCATGCGTTTTAAAACAGAATTGCTTCCGCTTTGTAAAGGAATATGGAAATGCGGCACAAAGCGTTTTGATCTAGAAACAAATTCAATGATCTCGGTGCTTAACAAGTTAGGTTCGATGCTGGAAATACGGAAACGTTCAACACCATCTACTTCATCCAAGGCTTTTACCAGATCAAAAAAATTGAATTCCCTTTTCTTTCGTCCATCTGTTTCAATTAATTTACCATGACCAAAATCGCCAATGTTCACGCCGGTTAAAACAATTTCTTTAACACCACTGGCAGCAATTTTTTTAGCGTTGGCTATCACATTATCAATGGTATCGCTTCGGCTGGTTCCTCTGGCCAATGGAATGGTGCAAAAGGTACAACTGTAATCGCAGCCATCTTGCACTTTTAAAAAAGAGCGTGTTCTATCACCAACCGAATAAGCATCCACAAAAAAGTTCACATCATCAATTTCGCAATTGTGTACAACAGCGTGTGTGTTCTTTTCCGATAGGTTGATGTAGTTCAATAATTTGAATTTTTCAGAAGCACCCAAAACCACATCTACACCTTCAATTTTAGCGATCTCTTCGGGTTTCAACTGTGCATAGCAGCCAACAATGGCAACAAATGCATTCGGGTTCAGTTTTAAGGCGTTTTTTACAACCGATTTGGTTTCCTTATCGGCATTTTCGGTCACAGAACAGGTATTGATCACATAGATATCTGAAGGTTCAGAGAAATCTTTTTTAACAAAGCCTTTTTCGGTGAACAAACGGGCAATAGCAGAGGTTTCGCTGAAATTGAGCTTACAGCCTAGCGTGTGAAATGCAACCGATCTATTTTCCTTAACCATTGTGCAAATTTAGTGTTTTTTAGCCTAATTTTTTATACTACTTTTGCCTTTTGCCATTAATACATCAAACAAATGGAATTATCAGTTTTAACAGCTATTTCGCCGGTTGACGGCAGATACAGAAAAACAACGGAAGCATTGGATGCTTATTTTTCGGAGTATGCTTTGTTCAAATACCGCGTGTTGGTTGAGATAAAATATTTTATTGCCTTGTGCGAATTGGATCTGCCTCAATTGGCTAAGTTAACCGATTCACAAAAGAAAGGTTTACATGCCATCTATCAGAATTTTTCGTTGGCAGATGCCTTAAAAATAAAGGAGTTTGAAAAAACCACCAATCATGATGTAAAAGCAGTAGAGTATTTTGTGAAAGAAAAAATTAAGCCATTAGGATTAGAGAATTACAATGAGTTCATTCATTTTGGTTTAACCTCGCAGGATATCAATAACACTTCTATTCCTTTAAGTTTAAAGGATGCGAGTGAAGAAACGATGATCCCTGCTTTAGAAGAGGTGATTAAAAAAGTGAAAGATCTTGCTAATGAATATAAAGAGGTACCTATGTTGGCCCGCACCCACGGTCAGCCTGCTTCACCAACCCGTTTGGGTAAGGAGTTGATGGTATACGTGGAGCGATTGGAGAATCAGTTGGATCAGTTGGAAGAGATCGCTTACAGCGCCAAATTTGGTGGTGCTACCGGAAATTTTAATGCGCATTATGTAGCATTTAAGAATATTGATTGGGTAAAGTTTGGAAATAAATTTGTGAATGAAGATCTAGGATTGAGCCGTTCACAATTTACAACACAAATTGAGCACTACGATAATTTAGCAGCATGGTGTGATGTGGTAAAACGCATCAATACCATTTTGATAGACTTGAGCAGAGATATTTGGACCTACATCAGCATGGAATATTTCAAGCAAAAATTAAAGGCCGGAGAGGTAGGTTCATCGGCCATGCCGCATAAAGTAAATCCAATTGATTTTGAAAACGCTGAAGGAAATTTAGGAATTGCCAACGCAATCTTAGAACATTTAGCTGCCAAATTACCTATTTCGCGTTTACAGCGTGATCTAACAGACAGTACAGTATTGCGTAATTTAGGTGTACCCGTTGCACATACCATGATCTCTTATTCAAGTTTATTAAAAGGATTGAATAAACTGATCTTAAATGAAGAAGCTTTTAAAAATGATCTGGAAGAAAATTGGGCTGTTTGTGCAGAAGCCATTCAAACTGTTTTAAGAAGAGAAGCTTATCCAAAACCTTACGAAGCCTTAAAAGATCTTACTCGCACAAATGCGCATGTTACTCGCGAAACGTTGCACGCATTTATTGATGGGTTGAAAGTAGGGGAGGATGTGAAAGCTGAATTGAAATTAATTTCCCCACATAATTACACAGGAATTAATCCGGAATTCTAATGGAAAAAGTTTGGATCTATTTAAGTGATAAAGAACTGAAGGGTGATCTTCATCAATCTGTTTTAAAAGCAGGTGAAAGTTTTGTACAGAATTGGAAAGCGCATGATGTGCAATTGAGTGCATCTTTTGAGATCATCAATGATCGATTTATTGTTGTGAAAGTTGATGAAACGCAATACAATGCTAGTGGTTGTAGCATTGATAAGTTATTGCGATTGATCAAACAGTTGGAAACTGATCATCAGTTGCAATTATTGAATCGCTTATTGGTTGCTTATAAATCAGATAATGGAATTGAGGTAGTGCATTCAAACAAAGTAAAGGATTTGCTCTCTTCAAAAAGTTTAAATGAAAATTCTCTGATCTATAATGTGGCTGCATCAAACTCATTTGAATTTAAAAACTGGGAACAGCCGTTAAAGGAAACCTGGTTAAAGAAGTATTTGTAATTACTTTAACTTATCGTTATTCAAATGCCGCTCGCTATCACGAGCGGTTTTTTTATCTAAATTCTTTTTCAAGGCATCTTCCAAATTCACACCCGTTTGGTTAGCTAAACACATGAGTACAAAAAGCACGTCAGCCATCTCATCTCCCAGATCCTTATTCTTATCACTTTCCTTTTCGCTTTGTTCGCCATAACGGCGTGCCATTATGCGGGCAACTTCGCCAACCTCTTCCATTAAAACAGCAGTATTGGTAAGCTCGTTAAAATAACGAACCCCATATTGTTTGATCCATTGATCGATCTTTTGTTGTGCCTCAGTGATTGTCATTTTATTTAAAGATCTGTGGTGTCGTTAACCGATTGAACAATACGTTTAGGTATTGGTGCTTTGATATGATTTTTTTCAAGTGCAACTTTTATATCGTTATACAATTCACTTGCTAATATGGATGTGTCATCAGGCAAGCAAAAAGGTTTCACGTTAATATTCAAGGCGCCATCTGCAATTTTACCAATAAAAATACCAGGAGCTGGGTCTCTTAATATTTTGGTATTACTATTCACTATTTCCATAATTATTTTTTTAACCAGTTCAATATCGTTTTGAGTACTAATTGTAAAGTGGATATCAATTCGCAAGTGACCGGATCTTGAATTATTAACAATGGTGTTATTTGATAACACACCATTTGGAAGAATAACGGTTTTATGATCGGCTGTAAGTAAGAGGGTGTTAAAGATCTGAATTTCCTTTACCTCGCCTGTTTGCCCTTGCGCCTCAATAGTATCACCAACTTTAAACGGCTTAAAAATTAAAATTAAAACGCCGCCTGCAAAATTAGAAAGCGAACCCTGCAAGGCTAAGCCAACAGCTAAACCGGCGGCGCCTAACACGGTAACAAAACTGGCGGTTCCAATACCAATCATTCCTGCAACGGTAACGATCAAAACGATCTTTAATCCAATAGAGACCAAACTTTTTAAGAAGGTTCGTAAACTCACTTCCAGTTCACGTTTTTGCATGGCCTTATCAGCTAAAATAGCTATACGCTTAATTAACCATAAGCCTATCAGGAGAACCACAAAGGCCATTAAAACCTTAGGCGCATATTCCACAATAATATCTATTAAATGATCAATGTGTTTATCAAAATAAGGAGGCATGGATTTTTTTTTATAAATTTACGTACAAAGCTAATCAAAAAATGCAAAGACTTTTATCTGTATTAATTCTTTTGTGCAATTGCATTATTACAGCGCAAACCAATAATGATGTAGAGGTTGCCATTGCACGCAAACCTAAAACCTGGGATACATTAAAATATCAAAAGTTTGAAACGGTTTTAATTGTTGGATATTATCAGCAGTACCGTACGTTCAGTCATGAATTTAAGCAGGTGATTAATATTGATAGTTCAGGAATGTCGGCCCATACATATTCAACAGAAGCAGATTATACCGGTGCCATAGGATTGGTTTTTAATTATGATAAATTTCAATTATCGGTTTCAAAAGTAGCTGCAAAACCGGTTGCTGCTTCAAAAAAAGGACATTCGGATATTTTTAATATTGGGTTTAATGTTGGCGATAATCAATGGGTATCTGAAAATTATTTCAGAAGGTTCAGAGGTTTTTACAATACAAGTACCCCAAGCTTTGATACAACATTTAATGAAACCGGAAAATATTTGTTGCAGCCTAAAATGGTAAGCTCATTATTTATGACACGTTTTATGTATTTCAGAAATAATGAGAACTTTTCATACAAGGCCGGCTTTGGTTGTAATTACCGCCAACTTAAAAGTGCAGCATCTTTTGTTTCGGGAGGTAGTTTTAGTGTGTTCAACTTAAGGAACGACAGCTCTTTGATTCCATTAAAAGCGCGCTACCTTTATAATGATTACGGAAATATGAGAGGAATGCGTTCGGTTAATTTATCGTATAATGTTGGTTTAGCGGCAACACTTGTGTTATTTAAAGCATGGTTTGCAGCAGGATATTTTACATTAGGGCCCGAGATACAAGGCAGAAATTATGATCTAACCGCTAATTTTAGAAAGATCACTTATTTAGGATGGAGTGGAACCGGACGATTTTCGTTTGGGTTGAATATGAAGAAGTTTTATTTTATTATGGCCTATACAAGCGATTACAATGTATACAACAGTAGAAAAATAATGGATTACAAAACTGTTTGCCATACGGCAAATGCAACATTTGGCTGGCGTTTTCATGCGCACACGCCTAAGTTTTACCAAAAATTCATGGGAACTAAACTTTACAATATGATGTAAAGAGGTTTATTTACCTATAACTCCTTTTTTTAATAGATCGTTGAGGTAATAATACTCCTCGTTGTAGATGGCGATAATAAATGCGTCTTTTATTGCATCTGATTTAATGAGATTTAAACTTTGTATAGCTTCATTAAATGTTTTGTAGTTGCCAATAGTAAAACGTGTTATACCATCGTTGTATGTTTTCCGAATGATCTTTCCTAAACGAAAGGTATTACTGTAATTGAAATTTTCTATAAAGCGGTAAGCACCAATTTGCACTTTGTAAAATAATCCGTTCACCACCAGATCACCATAGTTCTTCTTGAAATTATCCGGATCTACTAATGTATTAACCAGATTATTGATCTTTTCGATACTGTCTTTTTTAAGATTCAAATATTTTAAATAATCCGGCGAATAAAAATCGGCGATCACATTCAGCTGCACAAACGAATCAACCTTCATTGTGCTGATCATTTTCTTTTGTGGTGGGAGTGATTTGTAATTGAAGGTTAATTCAAAATTATTCCCTGAAGGTAAATTCAATAAAAATTTTCCATTCGCAGAGTTTGAAACATAGGTTTGCGGTTTGTAATTTTTCATATCAATGGCTTTAACCATAATATTAGCCGCAACCGGTTTTTCATTATAGGTTACGTTTCCGGCCACTTGCACTAAGGCCAAAGGCTTACCAATAAGTCCGGGTTCAATGCAATAAATATCCTGTTCACCTTTTCCACCTTCCTTGTAAGAGGAGTAGTAACCTCTTTTGCCATCACCGCTTACAATGTAAAATTTATCATCGTTGGTGGTATTAACGGGCTTACCAATATTGTAGGGCTTGCTCCATCCGTTTTCGGTAAGATCGCTGCGTAAAATATCATAACCACCAATACTTAATTTTCCATTTGAAGCAAAGAAAAGTGTTTTACCATCGGCGGTAATAAATGGTGCATCTTCGTCATCACTTGAATTTAATTGATCACCCAAATTTGTAATATTTCCCCAGGTGTTGTCAGAAAGTAATTCTGCGGTATAAAGATCCTTACCTCCTTTACCCCCTTTTCTTTCACTTGAAAAAATGATGCGTTTGTTGTCAGGAAAAAAAGCAGCACTGCCATCCCATTTATCTGAATTCAATCCTTTTTGATAAACTGGTACTTGCCATAAATTGCCGTTGAGTTTGCTCAGATAAAGATCACCATTTCCGGAACCTAAATTTTTGTAAATAAACAACATTGTTCCATCGGATGATAAAGTAACAGCAGCATCGTGTAAGCTGGTATTAATGCTTTTGATGGGCGTGGGTTCATTCCAAGTGCTATCATTTTTTTTAGTTGAGATGAACACATCTTCAAAATAAATACTTTCTTCTTTTTTTGTAACGTTCATTAAAATGGAATTTGAAACAGTTTGTTTGCCGCCTTTTGATAATTTTCCGCGATAAGTAAATACCATAAACGATTCATCTGACGGC
>JBIKKW010000055.1:0-19847 GCA_044360115.1 Bacteroidia bacterium | reverse complement strand
GTGGCACATATTCTGAAGTTTCTGTATTTATAGGTGAGCCAATGTTCTTGATGGTAACAACATTTTCAAACTGTTTCATACTTTGCGCCATTTTAATATTTCCCATGCGGCGTTTAACGTCTTGTGCATAAAGTGGCTCTTTGCCTGCTGTGTTATTTTCGAGGTAATTGGTGTAAACTTCTTTAGCTTTTTTTAAACTATCATTTACTTCGTAAGCAATACCGCACCAGTAATTGTAGTCAGGTAAATTGTGTTTGATGGAAGAACAGTTATTAAAATAATACAAGGCTTTTTTCTTTACATCTTCCGTAAACGCATAACAAATGCCCGCTAAAAAATTAGCACTTGTATTGTTCGGATAATAGATCAATAGGGAGTCTAAATATGGAATGGCATCTTTGTATTGCTTAGTTTCGATCGATATTCTAGCCTTGTTGTAATAAGGCACATGTTTGAGGGCTACAGCGCTATCAATTTCATTCGTCATAAATGAATTGAACTGAGCCTTGGAAAGGTAACCAAAGAGTATAAGAATGGCTATAAGCTTGTAACGCAACACTTGTAATTATCTCTATTAAAGTTAATACAATAACGCCTTAGTTCGTTTTAAATAGCGTTAAGTATTAAACAGCGGAATTTAAAAAGTGTTAATAAACCTTCGACGAATTTTTAAATGCGATTTAGGATCTCGGCTGCTTTTTCTAATGTCTCAGTTTTTTTGGCAAAGCAAAAACGCAATAGTTTATTATCGGTTTGTTTGGTATAGAAAACAGATAATGGAATAGAAGCCAGTTTAAATTCTTTGGTTAATCGAATCGCAAAATCACAATCATTTTCATCGGTTATTTTTGTGTAATTCAATAACTGAAAATAAGTTCCGGTGCAAGGTTCAATTTGAAATCGTGATCCTGAAATTAATTTTCGGAATAGATCACGTTTACTTTGATAAAAATGTTTTAGTTCCAAATAGTTTTCTTTGTGAGATAAGTATCCGGCTAATGCAAGCTGAAAGGGATGATTAACAGCAAATACCAAAAACTGGTGAACCTTTCTGAACTCCTTCATCAAGTATTCGGGTGCGGCTACATAACCAATTTTCCAACCGGTGGTATGCACGGTTTTACCAAATGAAGAAATGATAATGCTTTGTTGTTTTAAGGATGGGAAACGCGCCACACTTTGATGCGGAGCACCATCAAAAGCCATGTGTTCGTATACTTCATCACTGAGTACAATAATGTTCTTATCTTTTACTAGTGCTTCCAGTGTTTTGAGATCGCTTTCATTCAATGTTGTGCCACTAGGGTTGTGGGGCGTATTGATGATGATCATTTTTGTTTTATCGTTCACCAATTGTTTCACTAGGTTCCAATCAATTTGAAAATTAGGGTACGATAACTGAACGGAAACTGCTTTGGCACCATGCAATTCGATAGCAGGAATGTAGCAATCGTAAGCGGGTTCAAAAACAATTACTTCATCACCTTCTTTAATTAATGCGGCTATTGATGTGTATATACCTTGCGTAGCACCCGCAGTTATGGCTATCTCCGTATCGGGGTTATAAGTGGCGTTATAACATGTGTGTAAAATTTCAGCAATTGTTTCACGCAGTTGAATTACACCTTGCATGGGAGCGTATTGATTAAAACCACCCATCATGTATTTATTTGCAAGGTCGAGTAGTTTTACATCGCAACTAAAATCAGGAAAACCTTGAGACACATTGATGGCATTGTGTTCGCGGGCCAGGGCACTCATGGTTGTGAATATGGTTGTACCTACATTAGGTAACTTGCTGTGTATTAGCATAAAAAAGGTTTTAAAACTTGTTACAATATGCGAAAAAATTAGTATTTTTACCAACCGAATTAAGAACTACGATTGACGAATTACGAGTAATAAGATGTGAAAATTTCTTTTCCTATTCTAACTTCTGAGATCTAACTTCTAACTTCAAATGGTCCTGTGGCCGAGTGGCTAGGCTCAGCTCTGCAAAAGCTGCTACAGCGGTTCGAATCCGCTCGGGACCTCGATAAATGCAAAAGGCTTCAACGATAGTTGAAGCCTTTTCTTTTTTCAGCCAGGGCCGTCAAGCTATGCTTGAACGGGCAGGGATGGAAAAAGAAAAGAAAGCACCGGATTTCGACTACGCTCAATCACCGGTGCACATCTGGCTGCTGAGCGCAGTCCGATAGCTATCGGACGAAGCACCTTTACTTCTTACTATTAATCGCAATAATATTTTAATACGTTTAAAAATAAAGCTAATTTTAGTTATGGGTTTTGTTTTTCGAACTACACTTTTATGTTTGCTTTTTTTAAGTTCTTACCTTAAATGTGAGGCAATTTCTACCCAAAAAAACGATTCAATTTTTCGCGCCATTCAAAAGAAATGTGAATCTCATGCCAAAACAAATTTCGATTCGGCCTTTTACTATGCCTTTAAACTGAATAGTTTCGCACTAGAAACCAAAGACAAGTTTCAGGTTCAGGAGTCTTATCACCAGATCGGGAATATTTATTTTTACTCCAACAAGTTTGAAAAAGCCATTGAATACTGGCTCAAAGCGGCTAAACTAAATGCAGCAAACGGCTATAAGCATTTTTTAGTGATGGATTATGTGGATGTTTCTTTTGCCTATGTAACCATTGGTGAAGATATGTTTGATCAAGCAAAGCTTTGGAACGATAAGGCCAAGGAGATCGCTATGACATCGGCCGACACCACACTTATTTATTACTATAGCAAGTCGGGTATATTTCACCTTAAAACAGGTGATATTGAGCAGTCGTTACACGATTTTAAAGAGGTTTATAAATTTTACTTGGCTAAAAAATGGGAGTATAGAGATGATATGTTTTGCAGCATCATGAATAACATTGGCGTGGTGTATCAAAAAATGAATTTATTGGATAGTTCCATTGTTTACTTCCAAAAGGCTTATGAGTTTCCAAATAAATTACCATTTAACCGACCCCGAGCAATAAGTATCGTAAATTATGGTATTACACTTCGGTTAAAAGGCGATTATGTTAGCGCCATACAAAAAACGCATGAAGGCATTGGTGATCTAAAGCAATTTAAATTAACTCCCAAAATATTGGAGGGTTACGAAAACATACAACAGTGTTACGAAAAGTTAGGCAAGTTTGATTCGGCTTTATACTACGCTAAAAAATTCTTTGTTTTAAAAGATTCGGTGTTTACACAAAATACACGCAAGCAAATAGCCAATATGGAAAGTTTGCAAGCACTAGAGAAAAGCAACAAGGAGGTGGCCTTAAAAGATCTGGAATTGGAAAGGGAACGTAGCAACCGAAAAGTGGTGTTTCTTATTTTGGCGGTGATAGCCATTACAGCGCTTGTTTTTACCATGGCTTATTTTATTATCAGAAATAAGAATAAATTATTGAATAAGAATGAAAAAGTGATCAAGGAGAGCTTGTATGAAAAAGAACTTCTGTTAAGTGAAGTGCATCATCGGGTAAAAAATAACTTGCAACTCGTTAGCAGTATGCTTGATTTGCAACAAAAATATTTAAAAGACGAAGAAGCGATCAATGCCATTAATAATAGTAAAAATAGGGTTCAAAGCATGTCGCTGATACATCAAACCCTGTATCAAAACGGAAAGTATGGCTATGTAGATACAAAAGATTACATCACCAAGGTGGCAAACATAGTTGGGCAATCGCTTAAAACTACCACCACTATTCAAATGGATTATCATTTGCAATCGCTTAATTTGTTGTTAGATTATGCCATCCCGCTGGGACTCATTACCAACGAACTTATTACCAATGCCATGAAATATGCCTTTGGAAATAGACCGACTGGTACAATACGTATTCAATTTAAAAAGGAAGCTGATCATTTGATATTGCAAGTAGAGGATGATGGTATTGGTGTAAATGAATTGGAAATGGCAGAAGCAAAAAGTTTTGGCTTAAAACTCATTCGTTCATTATGCCGCCAGATAGATGCCGACCTAAGTGTAAAAAACGAAAATGGTACCAAAGTAAAATTAGTAATTCGTAATTTTAAGTTATATGAGCAGGTTTAAAATAATAGTAGTGGAAGATGAGGCGCTCATTGCCGATCATATAGCCGAGATACTGGAAGAGTGCGGGTACGAAGTGCCGGCGGTATGTGGAACAGGAGAGAATGCTTTAAAAGAAATTGAAGCCAAAAAGCCAGATCTGGTTTTGTTGGATATAAACTTAAATGGCAATATTGATGGTTTGGATGTGGCTCATGAAATTAATAAGCGCATGAAGATCCCGTTTATTTTTTTAACTTCTAATTCGGATGAACGAACCATTGATAAAGCGAAATTAACCTCACCGGCTGGTTTTATTGTAAAGCCTTTTACGAAGGCCGATCTGCAATCAAACATCGAGATCGCAATTTACAAAGAAAGTCAAAAACAGATGGAAGCTACACCCAACGCTTCTGCTCAACCGGCTTTCTTTTTTGTGAAAGAAAAACAATCGTTCATAAAGGTGGAATATGGAAACATTTTGTATGCCGAAGCCTGTGATAATTATACCATTATTTATACCAAAACAGGAAAACACATCATTAGTCAAACTTTAAAGAACATAGAGGATAAGTTAGTACCCTATGGTTTTTTTAGAGTTCACCGCACATACCTTGTTAATTTAAGCTCCATTGATCGTATTGATGCCCGATCGCTGATGATCAATCGCACGGAAGTGCCTATTAGTGAAGCCAACAGAGCCGAATTACTCAAAAAGGTAAGCACGCTTTAAGTGGCTCTATTTGGCCTTAAAAATTTGGGCATTTACTCATAAAATTACCCAGTTCGCCATGTTTTTTTTGGCTTAAGCTCTTGTCACAGGATATTTGTATCAAACAAATTATCCTATGAAACGACTAGCTATCACTTTTTGCTTTTTAGCACTTACTACATTCATCCGCTCACAAGCTTTTTCTTATACTTGGGCTAAGGGTTTAGGTGGCACATTGGCCGATGTTGCTACAGCTATTGCAACCGATGCAAATGGCAATGTGTATACCGCAGGTTATTTTAGCGGAACCATTGATCTCGATCCGAGTGCTGCCACTTATACCTTAAGTTCAAACGGTGGTATCGATCTTTTTATTTCAAAATTGGATGCTTCGGGTAATTTGGTTTGGGCCAAATCGATTGGTGGTATTAATAATGATTTTGCTTATGGTATTGCTATTGATGGATCAGGGAATGTGATCACTACTGGTTTTTTTGCAGGTATTGTTGATTTTGATCCCAATGCATCGGTTAGCAATTTAAATTCGGCGTTGGCTTCAGGTGTATTTGTTTTAAAATTAGATGCCTCCGGAAATTTTGTGTGGGCCTCGGCCATGTATGGTAATTCATATGCTTATGGCCAATCGGTAGAGGTGGATGCAACAGGCAATGCTTATGTAGCAGGTTTATACAGTGGCGTGATCGATTTTGATCCAGGACCATCTGTATCTAATTTAACGGTTACCGGAAGTTCGGATCTGTTTGTTGCCAAGTTAGATGCTGCAGGTAGTTTAGTGTGGGTTAAATCGGTTGGTGGCTCATCCTTAGAATCGGCTAACGATATCGATGTGGATGCCTTGGGTAATGTTTATACAACAGGTCACTTTAATGGTACAGTTGATTTTGATCCGGGTGCTTCTTCCTATACCTTAAGTTCTCAAGGGGCAAATGATGTGTATATTTCAAAATGGAACTCCTCCGGTAATTTTTTATGGACCGTTGCATTTGGTTCTAGTACCAATGATAGCGGTGCGGGCATGGATGTAGATAATTTAGGTAATGTATATGCAACAGGTAGTTTTAATGGTACTGTAGATTTTGATCCCAGTGTGGCAACTTACACATTAGCATCCAATGGAAATTCAGATAGCTTTATTTCTAAGTTCAGCGCAACTGGTAGCTTTTTATGGGCTCATCAAATTGGAGGTGCGAGCAACGATTTAGGCACATCCTTGGTTTTAGATGCTTTTAAAAATGTGTATACCAGTGGAAAGTTTCAAGGTACGGTTGATTTTGACCCAAGTGTGAATTCGTATACCTTGGCATCTGCTACTGCTGGTAGTTCAGATGCTTTTATCTCAAAACTCGATTCTTTAGGAAATTCGGCATGGGCTGTTGGCATTGGTGGTTCTGGTAATGATGTGTCAAACGCCATTACGATTGGTCCGCTTTGTGCTATCCATACAGGTGGCTCATTTGCTTCAACAGCCGATATGGATCCGTCAACTGCCACCGTTTCACTTGTTTCTGCAGGAAATTCGGATGCATATGTGCATAAGATGGGGCAGTGTATAGCACCGGCTAGTCCTACTAACGTTACAGCATTGGCTAATTTAACCGTGTGTATTGGTAATACTACCACCTTATCGGTTGCCAGCACTGCCACTGTAAACTGGTATGCCACACTAATCAGCACCACCAGTATAGCAAGTGGTACAAATTATGTAACTGCTTTTTTAGGCGCAGGTACCTATACCTATTATGCTGAAGCGGAAACTTGTACTTTGAGTGCGCAACGCACTCCGGTAAGTTTTTCGGTTATCGGATGTATAACAGGTGTAACGGCTTATGAAAACGAGATCCGTTTTATGGATGTTTATCCTAACCCTGCTCACGATCAATTGCATTTGAAATTGAATGGTGTGCAAACTCCTGTGTGGGTGCAAGTAATAGATGCTTTGGGACAAACCGTAAAACAGTTTGATGTGACAGAAACGAGTTCGATCATAGATACGCATGAGTTGAACAATGGCCTTTATTTTTTAAAGGTGAAACAAGATAACCAGCAACACATCCTAAAATTCATTAAACACTAAAATCAACTATATGAAACGTATCCAATTAGCATTAGCCTTAGCAATTCTTGTTTTTCAACTCTATGCCCAAGTACCGCCATTTCCTAGTATTGATGCGGCTTTTGCAAAAGTAGTAATGGCAACCTATCAAAGCCAAATACTCATTGAAAGTGGGTTGCCGGTTAGTAAATTTAAAATGCTGCCAAAAAAAGAAGTGAAAGAATGGAATAATAAATACTCCGAAGAAAATTCATACTTCTCGGCTTATACTTCTACGCAAGCACAAAAACTATTCTGGACCAGCAAGCCCGATTATCCAAAAGATGAATGCCATATTATTTTTTCGGCAAACTCACCAAAAGTTGGTAACGAAGAGTATCATTCCATTGCATTTGATGTAGTGTACACCCGCCTTAAAAATGCCGTGCTTACAAATACCTGGGAATTTAAATATGTGGATTATGCAGGGCATTACGCCTTTAACAAAAAAGGATTAGACGGTAAATTAATGGTAGAAAATGCCATTAAGGCTTTAATGCAAACAAAAAATGTGGCCGCTAAAATTGAAGATGAAACAGTAGATCTGAATGGCAACGTGTACCGCTTTTATGCCGATTTTAAAATGATGGCAAGTATTGATTCGGTTACCTTTGAAAAAAATGAATTTAACCCAAGTAATTATTATTTGAATTTTTATGGCACCTACCAAAATTTCTCCTATGATACAGATTGCACGCCCTACACGGCGGGTATAAAGAAACTTGTGATGAAAGTAACAACAGAAGAAAATGCCGGTAAAGTGGTTGAGACCCAATTTAGAGATTATACTACAACAGCATCATTAAGCGAAATATTGAATTCAAAAGAGGGTTATAAAACTGGTCAGCAATTACGGTTTTCGGAATTATACCAAAAACCAAAACAAGCAAAATGTGAAAATGCACCTAGTGCAGCAGTAAATAGCGAGTTAGGGGTAGAAGCACAAAAAAAGATGGGTGAATGCCTGTTGAGTGTATTGGCTAAAGAAAAAGAATTGGATAAGCCTGAACGATTGAAAGTTTTTTTAAACCCTAACGATGATGCAGGTTATAACAAATTCATGACGTTGTTTAAAGCATTAGAAGACCAAGGCTACGGCTGGCGAAATGCGCGTGAAACGAGCAAAAACACCTTTACCTACGAAGTGTATGGCCGCAAAGTATTAAACAAGTTGTATAAAGCCGAAAGAAAGATCGTAATTACCACAAAGGACGTAAATGGCAGTACCTATTTTGAAATAGACGCGCAGTAAGCCTTAGCTATGGTGTTTTCTGAGCACCGGATTTCGACTACGCTCAATCACCGGTGCCCAGGTTACTGAGCGCAGTCGAAGTACAATCACCGGTGCATGCATGGTTGCTGAGCTTGTCGAAGCATTTGCATATCTAACATATTTGTAAGAAATTAGATACGATATGTTTGTGTTAAACCAGAGCTATACCTTTTTAAAGCAAGTTTGTTTGGTGATCGGCTTTTTGCTGTTTTCACAACTTCATGCACAGATTGCAAATGAAAAGATGGTGTTTGACAAAACAACTGACCTGATTGATAATGCCCGGTTTAATGAGGCCAATAAATTACTCGACTCATTATTAAGTCTTACAAAAGTAAAAGAAAGTGAACAGCTACGTTCGCAGATCTATAATTTTAAAGGTACCATCTGTCGCGAAGAAGGTAAGATCAACGAGGCCATCCGTTTTTTTGTTTTGGCAAAAGATATTAGCGAACAGCGGAAAGATCAGGAATTACTTCCTGGTATTTATGTGAACCTTGGCACCATCTACTCAGGTTTAAATGTGCACTCCACGGCATTAAAGTATTATTTTAAAGCCATTGGTATTTTAAAGAATAGCAAAAACTACCGAGCGCTGGCGGTAACCTATAACAATATTGGTAATATTTACAAAGCGCAAGATCAAAAGGCAAATGCTAAGTATTACATGATCAAGTCGCTGGAGGCCGCTACCATAATAGGCGATTCCTTAACTCTTGCCATGGTAAATCACAACTTAGGCGCTAGCCTTGAGGAGGAAAAGGAGTACGATTCTGCTATCGTGTATTTTAACCATTCCTTAAAGTACCTTTCAAATTTTGGAACAGGTTTGGGGCATGTATACAATTATGAGCATTTAGGCTTTACCTATTATCATCTCAAAAAATTGAAAGAAGCTGAGCAGTATTTATTAAAGGCAATTGATATTATAAAAGACAAAGGTATAAACAGCGAACTACCTGAGATATACATGGCTTTATGCAAGATCAATGAAAAACAAGGACACTTTGAAAAGGCTTTAGCCTATAGCCGTTTGCAATTGCTGTATACAGACAGTATTTACAACGAAAACTCTAAGGCTGAAATTGCAAAAATTGAATTCGATAGTGAACTCAAACAACAAAAGAAATTTCAGGCGCAAGAACAAAAGAACCGCGAAGCCATTAATACCGCTAAACTGGAATCAAAGAACAAGATCATTATTTTTTCGCTCATTGCCTTAACTGTTGTGTTGATCCTGGTGGTATTCATCCTGCGAGGCTACCGCCAAAAACAATTGGCTAACCAAATTATCTCCAAACAAAAGCATTTGGTGGAAGAGAAACAAAAAGAAATTTTAGATTCGATCAATTATGCCAAACGCATACAATACACCTTACTAGCACATGCCGATTTTTTAAAGGCAAACATCCCTAACCACTTTGTGTACTTTAACCCCAAAGATATTGTGAGTGGCGATTTTTACTGGGCTACCCGCAAAGGAAATAAATTTTACCTGGCCGTGTGCGATAGCACAGGACACGGTGTACCCGGCGCTTTTATGTGCTTACTCAATATTGGTTTTTTAAGCGAAGCCATTAACGAAAAAGGCATAGAAAAACCCAATGAGGTATTTAATTTTGTGCGCCAACGCCTGGTAGATAACATTAGCAAAGAAGGCCAACGCGATGGTTTTGACGGCATTTTAGTTTGCATTGAACAGAATGTCACCCTGAGCGGAGTCGAAGGGCCATTCACAAAAATAACCTACGCCGCGGCTAATAATGCACCGGTTATTTGCCGCAACCAAACTATTAGCACCTTAGAAAGCGATCGCATGCCGGTGGGCATTGGTGAACGAAAAGAAGATTTTAAATTACACAGTATAGATGCTCAGCCCGGTGATACCCTGTATTTGTATACCGATGGTTATGCCGACCAGTTTGGCGGACCAAAAGGCAAAAAGTTTAAGTACAAAACCCTTAACGATCTTTTACTGACCAACAGCACACACCCATTGGCTCAACAGCATAATAACTTACAAACCAATTTTGAGGAATGGCGCGGAAACTTAGAGCAGGTAGATGACGTTTGCATCATAGGCTTGCGCCTATGATCTGCAAAGTCATGATTGAGACAAGCAAAGATTCGTCTCTAATAGATGACGTTTGCGTAATAGGCATTCGCCTATAATTTACAGAGTCACTATCCCAACACGAGGCACGAGTTATTGGGATGGGTGACAATTAATTTAGCCATACATATTTTCTAAATAATATGACCTATATAATTTTGAAATGGAAAATTTAATGTTATTTTTATCCTTCAAGAAAATTAATGTATGAAAAAACTAATTGCTGTTTGGTGTTTGATGTTGCCTTTAATGTTTAAGGCACAAATGGAAGTTGAAGGTGTAAAAATCCCGTATACATTTAAAACCGATGAAACAACTTTAGTGATCAATGGTGCAGGTGTACGCGAAAAATATTTTTTAGATCTGTACGTTGGTGCTTTGTATCTAAAAGCAAAGTCGAGCGACGCCGCAAAAATTATTGCAGCCGATGAGGCTATGTGTATGAAGTTGCATATTGTTTCGGGGATGATCACCAGTGAGAAAATGACCGAATCAACGGATGAAGGATTTAAGCGCTCAACAAATAATAATACTGCACCTTTGCAAGCTAAGATCAATCAGTTTAAAGCTGCCTTTAGCGAAAAGATCAAGAAAGGCGATGTTTTTGATATTGTTTACGAAACTGCCAAAGGTTCTTGTGTATATAAAAACAACAAATTAATTGTTACTATTCCGGGAATGGAATTTAAAAAGGCCCTTTTTGGAATTTGGCTTTGTAACGATGCGGCAGCAAGCGACCTCAAAAAGAAGCTGATCGGTAAATAATTCAGCATCATTAAAGCCTCTTTGGTCGTAATTACCGTTTAATTTGTTAACTCAAGGGTTTAAATGACTACCTTACTACATATGCAAAATGTGAGTAAAGGATTAAGTATTTTCGAGGAATTGCAAATAACTTACAATGGCGAGATCAAATGTTGGAGAAACAACATACTTACCTTCCAGCGATCGATCATCTGGGCGCAGGAGGAGAATGAGATCAATAAGCGACGTGCCAACCATCTTAAACAGCTTGGTGAAACGGAAGCTTACCAACATTACATGAATTGTTTAATGCCCTGCACAACCATGGCCATTAAACGTTATCATCATTTTATTGATGATTGCAATAAGCGCATAGAATCCAATTTACATAAGGTGGGTGAGTGCGAAAAGTTTATGAATGGAGATAAGTTGGATTAATGTAAAAATGTTTTAGAACATTCCTTTATAAAACTCTTCCTGCTTATACTTTTCTGATGCTTCTTTTATTTTGTTTTTTACGAACTCGTTTTTTTCAATGGTGTTGTATTTATCAAATAGTCCTGGGATATGTACCTTATTAAGTTTCATATTTTCTAATATCTGTTTGCCTATCTCATTTGCTTTTTTGAACTCGCCTAATTCATAATACTTTTGAAGTAAGTAAATCACATCTTCATTGTATGGCACTATTGTGTTAGGATATTCATTAAAATATTTATCAATTACTTTTATTGCTTTTTCATTTTCTTTTTTCTCGATCAGTTCATATGCCAGTACGCCAAATTGCCATGAAATATTACCGATCATTGGATGGTCGGTTGTTTGTATCTCTTTTTTACCATCATACGAATAATTATGCATCAGGCTGTTGTAAAGTTTCTCAACGTTTATACTACCATCAGTAAGTGTAGGTGCTTTGCCTTGATCATAAAGTTTGTAAGCCAAACCTTCAATTTGAAGATATTGCTGTAACCCGCAAAGCTTATCTGAATTTAAGCTCAATACAAAGTATATAGGGCGTTTGTCGCCATGGTTCAGGATAATATCCATTACAAGTAATTCATCCTGTAAAATATATTCATCTCTTTGAAATTGCCACTCTATTTTCTTGCCATGAAGTTTTGTTTTTAATCTATTGCCCTTGATCATGAAAACATCATAAGATGGCTCATGTATCATATTTTTATCATCATTTAAGTATTGCATAAGGTTTTTTAATTCCCAAACCTTACTACTATCTTTTGAAATGTATATCACTTCACGTTTATGTTGTTTTAAAGCCTCTGTATTAAAACTAAATTGTATACCGGCCGCATCAAAAACCGGCTCACGTAAGTGTTCTACATACCTGTTAGCTAGAAGCATTCCGGCATTAATTACTGTAACATCTGTTCTGAATTTGTATTTGGCCTGAACATACAGCAAGGGATAAGTATCTGAGTCGCCATTCACAAATAAAATGGCATTTTTTTCACAAGTATTTAAATAGTTTTTTGCCAAGGAAATATAAAAATCGTTGTATACATTTTCTGGCAACTCCTTCATTGCTTCTTCATTGCTTTGATACATACACATATCAAGAAAAGAAGTAAGGTATTCATGCGATGCCTTTAATCCAATATGCCCTATAAGTGTTTCAAACTTTGGATTGCGTTCGTTTAGTTTTTTAAATATTTCAATGGCTTTATGACGGTAACTGCGATATAATGATAATTGGTTTGCATTCATACTGTTTTTACCTTCTGGTAATTTAAATTGTCGTTCTTCATCTGCAAATCCAGAATTATCGTGAAGTAAACTACTGGCACATGAAGAATAGGCCCTTCCAACGCCATACAATGTTGTGTCAGGTAAATTGTCAATGATCTTGTATTCATTTATAACATCCCAATCCCAGCCGTCATAACCAAAATACGGACAAGCATTATAATGTGCACCTTCCCAATAATTGATGGTTTGTATACCAAAGTCGCTTACTGGTTCAATTTCATTACGTTTAATGAAATTTATTTCTTCAAATTGTTTGCTTTTTATCGACCAGATCAAACCGTCCTTACGAATTAAATTGTCAATGTTATTTTCGCGCGTGGCTACATACCATCCTTGCGGTCTTTTTTCAAAATACAACTTAGTATTCTCCTCAATATTTAGTTCAGAGTAATGTTTGAAAAAGTAACTGGCAACGGTTTTATAAGATGGGTAATATTTGTAGTTATCCTGTGCCTGATATAAATTCGTTAGGAAGATGATGGTTATGGAAAGAAATAGTTTCATTTCGTAAATATGCGTTAATTCGTAATGGCCGTTAATTTCACTAAATGTGTTTTTATTTTCTTATTTGAATAATCCCCCCTTATAAATGCTAAAACTTTATATGATACACATCCGTTTTATTTCGTGGGATGTTAAACACTTCAAAGCCTCCTGCTTGGGGAATAAATTCTATCAGATCAAAGGATCTGCAAGTTTTACTTAAGCCTTCAAATATCAATGTAAATCCTCTTCCGTCGTTCAGGGTCCATGTTGGTGCAAATGAAATATTAAAGGCCGTTATAAGTTTTGCTCGACGGTCGCTGCCATGCTCTACCAAATAGGTGCTAGCCCAAATGCGGTATGCTTCGCTGTTTTCAACGGCGCATTGGCAATGTACAATGGTTTGGCGCTCTTCATCTTGTAATGTTTGAACTTTAACTTCTGTTTCAGTTTGTTCCTGTATCAATACATCGGGTTCGCTCATGGCGTAAAGGTAGCAATAAAATGGTTTTAAACACGGTGACACGAAGCAAGTATAAGGAGTAAGTATAAGAAGTACGAAGGACGAGTGACGAAGTACGAATGGAGGATAGTATAAGAAGTAAGTATAAGAAGTAAGAATAAACTATTTAATGACCGAGAAGAAACTCCCCCTTTGGAGGGGGTGCCCATAGGGCGGGGGAGGAACGGTAAAGTTTTTTAAACACGGAGACACGAAGCAAGTATAAGGAGTAAGTATAAGAAATACGAAGTACGAGTGATGAAGTACGAAGGTAGAACCCGAAACCACAAACCCGAAACTATAAACATTTAAACACGGAGACACGGAGAAGGAAGTTAGAAGTAGGAAGTAAGGAATTAAATGTGATGATCGAGTAAAAGAACAGAATAAAAGGACTGATGATATAGAAAGAAAGAGATTTGATGGGATTTACCATGTTTTCTTAAAGTTGGATGTTTTTTTAATTCACAATTGTTGACTATTTTGCATGCTTTGAATATAACCGTTATGAATATACAATTCCGTCGATTTCTAATAGCTACATGGCTTTTTTCACAATGTATTGCCTTTTCTCAAAACAACCCTATCGATTCACTTAAAACATTACTCAAAGGTAAATTAAACGATACGGTTCGTTGCCAGATATTAATGACTTTAGCAGAAACAGCGGATGAAAGTGAGTGGCCTCAATTTAATAAGCAATTGTTTGATTTGTCGAAAGCGAAGTATGAGCAGTTAAATGAAAGTGATCCTCTTCGAAAAAAGTTTGCCTCTTTTTATGGATACGCCTATAGTAATTTAGGGTTTATTGCGCAACTCGAAGGTTTGAATGAAGAAGCGATAGGCCATTTACAAAGTGGTTATAAGCTTTACGAGTGGGCTGATAATAAAAAAGGGATGGCTAATATTACGATCAGTTTGGGCGCCATGTACCAGCGCAAGAACAATCTTTTAAAAGCCATGGAGTATTACGAGAAGGCCGCGCAATTAGCAGAAGCGTTAAAAGACCCTAAGATGCAGATCGAATGTTACAATAATATGGGAGGTGTTTTAAATCAGCAAGGTAACATTCCTATGGCTATTCACTATTTTGAGAAAAGTTTGCGCATTGGCGAACTAAATGATTTTAAAGATGGTGTTGCAGGTGGTTTGCACAATTTGGCTTCTATTTATAAAGCTTATGGCGATATAAAAAAATCAAAGGAATATGCTTTTCGAAGTTTAAAGTTGCGTGAAGAAATAAAGGATAAACAAGATATGTCTTTCAGTTTGGATTTTATTGGTGGTTTTTATTTGGAAGAAAAAGACTATAAAACTGCGCTAAGTTATTTTGAGAAAAGTTTGAAATTACGCGAAGAGTTAGGTGATAAGCGCTCTATAGCCATGTCATATAATTCACTTGGTGCTTGTAATGATCGCATGAATAACCTCGATAAAGCTTTAGAACTTTATGATAAATGTTTAGCGCTTAATACTCAAATAAATGATAAAGAAGGTATGGGCAGAGCATTGGGTAATATTGGTAATCTTTATTTGCGTAGAAATAACATTGCTAAAGCATATGAATTATTTAATAAAGCCTTTCAGTTGGCAAATGAAATTGGTTACATTCCTTTAAAGCGCGATGCTGCTTTCTCGCTATACAAAGTTTGTAAATTGAAAGGTGATGATCAAAAGGCATTGAGTTTCCATGAACTGTATATTGAAATTAAAGATAAGTTGGCAAGCGAGGAAAATAAGAAAGCGCTTATAAGTTCTGAGTTTAAATTGGCTTATGAAAAGAAAGAGCAAACTTTAAAATTAGAACAGGAAAAAAAGGAGATCATACATCAGCAAGAGGCGTTGCGCAAGCAAAGCGATCTAAATAAGCAAAAAGCCATCACATATGGTTTTATGGCCGGTTTTGTTTTGCTGATTGCACTTGTTGTTTTGGTTTTTAGAAACCTTAAACAATCAAAACTAGCAAATGCCATTATCTCTGAACAAAAGCTTGTAGTTGAAAATAAGAACATGCTCATTGAAGCCAAACAAAAAGAAATTGTTGATTCGATAAATTATGCCAAACGCATACAATATACCTTATTGGCGCATACTGATTTTTTAAATCAAAATTTACCGGAGCATTTCATTTATTTTAATCCAAAGGATATTGTTAGCGGTGATTTTTATTGGGCTACAAAAGTTGTTAGGTCCAATAATCGTGAATTGGTGTATTTGGCTGTGTGCGATAGCACGGGGCATGGTGTTCCGGGTGCATTTATGAGTTTGTTGAATATTTCATTTTTAAATGAAGCAATAAATGAAAAGGAGATCATTGAGCCAAATCTGGTATTTGAACATGTTCGCAAACGTTTGATCGAAAATATTAGTAAAGAGGGACAGAAAGATGGTTTTGATGGCGTATTACTTTGTTTAGAACATGATGGGTCTGATACCAACAACACACTAAAATTAAGTTATGCGGCAGCAAATAATTCGCCTGTTATTGTGAGAGGCAATGATTTGATCCAATTACAAAACGATCGCATGCCTGTTGGAATGGGCGAAAAAATGGATATGTTCAACCTTTATCAAACGGAGCTTCGTAAAAATGATATGTTATATGTGTTTACGGATGGTTTTGCTGATCAGTTTGGAGGTGAAAAAGGGAAGAAGTTTAAGTATAAACAATTAACTGAAAAACTGCAGAACATAGCATTTCAATCGGTGCAAGAACAAAACGAACGTCTTCAAAGTATTTTTGAGAATTGGCGTGGCAAGCTCGAGCAAGTGGATGATGTTTGTATCATTGGTATTCGCCTCTGATGAAGTTGGAAGTTTGGATAAGAAGTAAGTATAAGAAGTAAGAGGGACGAGTGATGAAGTTCACTATTCACGAGCTTCGTCATTGCGAGGAGGAACGACGAAGCAATCTAACGCATTGTTTGAGATTGCTTCGCTATGCTCGCAATGACGGAAATTACCGAAAAGAAATTCCCCCTTTGGAGGGGGTGCCCATAAGGCGGGGGAGGAACCAAAAGTTTTTATTTTTTTTATAAATATTTTCTTTTTGTCTTGATACAAAAAGAAACAAAAAGATCAAGCCTATGCGATTCTCCGCACAAGCTACTCGCCTAGCACGCATAGGCAGGCCCGCGCACGTCTTTAAAAATAGTATTCAATCAGGTATTACGAGTGACGAATTACGAATGGAGGATAGTATAAGAAGTAAGAGGGACGAGTAACGAATGTGATATTATTCGGAGTTAACTATTCTTTGCATCCGCCTCGGCCGATCTGCGGTTAATTGCCTCTAAACGCTATAAGCACATGCCTATCCGCCCTAAAAGGCCAACAGGATCTGGGGATACATTATATGGCTTTTTATAAACAGCCGCATAATAAGCCAAGTAGCCCGTTTACGTGTACAAAACGCCATTGCAAAAGGGCTCTAAAAAAGGGGTGTTTTGGCAAGCCACACGGCCCATGGCAAAGCCTCAAATCACCAAAAGTTTTCAAAATAATGAACATAAAATTGTTCATGTGCTTAATGGCTCATTTTGTGCAACTTGCAACATTTAACAATGCCGTAACCTCAATGCCTATTATTTTTGATCTCAACAACAAAAACCTGTTAACATGGGAACACACCACAACCAAACCTTACAAATGCCAAGTCCCGGCTATGTAAAAGCCACCATTAAAATTGCGCACCCCGATTGGACCGCCGAACAAGTTGAAGCGGAATTTCAAATTAAAATGATCGAGATCCAAAAGCAAATGGAAGATGGATCGTGTGAATTTTGTTCGAGTTGATTTTTTTGCCTTAGTGTAAGATGTTGTCAGTGGCAATGGTCTTTTACTAATTGATCATGATTGTTTTTTGGGAAAAAAAAAGCGCCGGCAATTTTGCCGGCGCTTTTTGATTTTATGGTATTCAAAAATTAATTTTTGATCAATTTATGACTTACAACCTCTTTGTTGTTAACCAACACTCTTACAAAATATAAACCATTTGGTAAGTTGCTTAAGTTAAGTTCAATTTGATCGTTTGTAGCAGTAGTGTTAACCATATCCTGTCCTAAAACATTGGTTAATTTTACGCTTGTGTTATGTAGATCAAAACCTGATAACTTCACATTTAACACGTTGCTTGCAGGGTTTGGATAGATCTGAACAAATGATGATCTGTCTGCCGACTCATTGATACCCGCACAAGTGCTTACGCTTTGTGTAATGGTAGCAGTATTTTCACAACCATTTGCATTTACTCCGGTAACAGTATAAATTGTAGTAGCTGTTGGAGAAACAACAATGCTGGTGTTTGAAGAAGCTGTGTTCCATGTATACGTTACCGCACCGCTTGCAGTTAAGGTAGCACTTTCGCCACTACATAATACAGAACTGTTTGATACAGCGTTAACTGTTGGGCTTGGATTTACACTGATATTAGCAGTAGCTGTGTTTGTTCCTACACAACCTGCGCTGCTTGTACCTACCACTGTGTAAGATGCGTTTGCAGTTGGAGAAACTACCGCGTTACCACCTTGGATGGTATAAGTAGATGCACCGTTTGGTGTGATCGTAAATGATTTACCTGCACAAATTGTTCCGTTTGAAACGCTAATGGTTGGATTAGCATTAACAGTAACATTGCTGGTTGCTGTATTTGCACTGATACAACCTGCTGCACTTGTTCCGTTAACGGTATAAGAGCTATTAGCTGTAGGAGATACTACCGCGTTACCACCTTGGATGGTGTAAGTTGATGCACCTGAAGGAACAATGGTAAATGAATTTCCGGCACAAATACTGCCGTTGCTTACAGCTACTGTTGGTGTAATGTTAACCGATACAACTTTTGTTGCCATGTTAGATACACAACCTAAACTGTTGGTTCCGGTTACTGAATAGGTTGCAGTAACTGAAGGTGAAACAACATTACTTGCTGTTGTCGGTCCACTTACCCAGTTATAGGTTGCAACGTTTCCGTTTGCAGTAAGGGTTGTAGAGTTACCTGAACAAATTACGCTTTGTCCGGTAACGGCAATTGTAGGGCTTACGAATGCTGTAACGTTAGAACCTGTTCTAACTGCGCCTGGTACGGTCCAGTTCGAAGTATTTCCATTCAAAGCAAATCCGGTTAATGTTCCGGTAAAGTTGCTCGGACCCGCATCTGTTAATGTAGTAACAGTAGAGTTGTTAACTGATGCGATCCCTTGGTTAAATTTGTAGTAAGCCACCAAATTGGTTTGAGGTAAATTTAATTCACCGTTCATGTTATTTAAGATCTCACCTTGACATAATGCTTTGTTCCAAACTCTGATCTCATCAAGATCACCACTCCAGTTTTCAGCGATACCATTTCCACCAATATATACAGAGTTAGTAGTAGCTGCAAATGCAGGTAAGCTAATTAATGTTGTGCCGGTTAATACACCATCAATGTAAATAGAGGCAACAGTTCCATCAAATACACCAGCCACATGCTGCCAAACATTTAATACAGGTATTACAGTTCCGCTAGATACGCTAGTGTATGAAGAAATAGCTGAATTTCCGATCCAAAATCTGTAGTTTGTCATGTTTTCTTTTCTTAATAAGAATTGCATGTTGTTGTTTGGGTTATTGTAGTTACCAATAATGCAATCTAAACCAGCGCTGGCAGTAGGGCGTACCCATGCTTCTACAGTAATTTTGTTACCTCCAACTAAGGCAGTACCTAAGCCTGTACCTAAATTTACGATATCATTGCTATTATCAAAGTTTAATGCTTCTGCATCTAAATTAAATTTTGCCAAGAAAGCATCATTAACACCGTTGAAAGTTGTTTGATGTGAACCCACCGTTGCGATCATTGTAGTTGTACCAGAAGTAGTGTATCCAGAAATAAACAAATTACCATTTTTAAGGCTCATTGAATTTCTGCTACATTCTTCTGTTCCTGTACCACCATAATACGAACCAAAAAATCTACGGCCGTTTTGGTCAAATCCTGCAAAGAACATATCTGAACCACCACCGGCAACAGGTTGAAAACCATTTGTTGTTGCAACTGAAGTTCCTGTACTTCCTGCAGTAGTTCTTCCGTTGAAGTATAATGCGCCGTTAACGT
>JBIKKW010000252.1:0-2753 GCA_044360115.1 Bacteroidia bacterium | reverse complement strand
CAAAAAATCTAAAAAAAACATATCAAGAAAGAAGGGAAATATTATTAAACGAAACTATTGATGTTTCTTCATTTTTAATTTGGTTGTTTGAAAACGAACCATTAAGTGTCTTAGAATATTTTAAGAATCCAACTGGAGTGAATAATAGGTTTAAAATCCTTAGATCAAATAATGTATAAATAAATGATCGCTTATAACCGCAAAATATACCTTGCTATTTACATTATATTTATTTTACTATGTGTTATATTGCCCATAAACAGTAAAAATTCAAGTATAAATCATACCTATATTTTTGAACTTCGTTTTGATTACGTATTTCATTTACTTTTATTCGCACCTTGGACTTTTCTGACACCTATGAAAAAAAAATATTGGTTTTGGCTTCTAATTGGCTGTTTATTTGCCATTTTTGCGGAAGCTATCCAGTACTTTCTTCCATACAGATCATTTAACATTAATGATCTTATTGCTAATATATTCGGAGTAATTGTTGGTTTATTTATATATTTTTCATTCATGTTTTTTAATGTTCCATTAGTTCAAAGTAGAAAACAACAATGAAGCAATTGATCATAGAAAAATGTGGGGAAAAAACCTTTGATTACTTCAATAAATTCATTGATACGGATTCCAATAACACACTAATTGTTTCAACGACGAATGAATTCAATATTCTTAATTATCCGGGAGAAATACACGCACTGATTAATTTAAGTAATGTCAACAACATTCGCTTTATCAATAAGTTCTTCGAAAAAGTAAATGGTCGTTTGCAAAATGGCGACTGGTTTGTTGTATGCTTTGAAACCATTACGGCACGTAAAGAAAGGCATCGTTTGGGAAGGATCCCTGTAATTAAGAACCTGTGGTTTGGGGCAGAATTTGTTTTTCTACGCATGTTCCCGAAAATGTGGGGCTTTAAAAAGATCTATTTTTTAGTAACTCGGGGACGTAACCGTTTACTTTCAAAAGCAGAAGTGATGGGGCGTTTGGTAAGTTGTGGATTTCACATTGAAGCAAGTGAAGCATTTAATGGATTAACCTATCTGGTTTGTAAAAAAGAAAAAGAGCCGGAGTTTAATATGCATGTGAGTTACGGCCCTTTGTTTTGTATGAAACGCATGGGAAAGAACGGAAAAGAGATCGGTGTATATAAATTTCGTACCATGCATCCTTTCGCCGAATATTTGCAAGATTATGTTTTGAAACTAAATGGCTATGCTGCCAGTGGTAAACCGAAGGACGATTTCCGCTTAACACCCTGGGGGCGCTTTTTACGTCGTTATTGGTTGGATGAATTGCCGCAATTATTCAATATTTTAAAGGGGGATATGAAATTGGTTGGCGTTCGTCCTATTTCAAAAAGATACATGCAGGATATTCCTAAAGACCTTGTGGAACTTCGTTTAAAATTCAAGCCGGGTTGTATCCCGCCTTATGTGGCACTTAATCGCAAGGGGGATGTTGATTCGGTATTACAGGCCGAAAGAGAATACCTAGAGGCAAAAACAAAACATCCCTATTCAACAGATACAAAATATTTTTTTAAAGCATTGTTTAATATCGTTTTTAACCGAAAACGTAGTGCTTAATTTTTCTAAAACTTACATCAACAGTTACGTCCTTTTTAAAGGGCGTGATAAACATTAAATTATGTGTGGCATATTTGGCATTATTTCTCAAAAAAAAATAGATAAAAGAGATCTTAAAACATTAGTAAAGCATGCTCAACAAAGAGGTAAAGATTCAAGTGGACTGATCTATTTGCAAGAAAAACAATATAAGATCTTCAGAGCCGATTACAGTATTGACAAATTACTTAACAAGTCTGACCCTTACAGATCATCTGTTGTTTTTGGTCATAGCCGATTGATCACGAATGGGCTAACAGACAATCAGCCCGTTCTGAGAGAAAATATCTTTGTGCTCCATAACGGTATTATTGTTAATGAAGAAGAAATTTGGAAAGAATTAACCGTAGAAAGAAAACAACAAATTGATTCTGAAGCCATAGTTGGCCTTACACTCGAACATTTAAAAAACAAAGGTCATGTTAATGATCTAGCTGATTTTATTTTTAAAAAATGTAAAGGAGTGATTTCTTGCGCCATAATTATTCAGGATATTGGAAAGATCATACTATTATCAAATAATGGAAGTCTTTATTGTGGAGATAAAAATGGTGCTACTTATTTTGCATCAGAAAACTTTGCCTTAGTTAAAGCCGGCTGTAATAATATCAACCAAATTTGCAGATCATTTAAGATCTATGATTTACCCATTCCAGCTGACATGAAATATAGCTTAACGGATCATAAACAGCGATATGAAAATTTAATCCCTGAATTTAAATCCAACAATGTACAGGAATCATTATTACAATATAATAAACCAAATCTCAAAAGATGCACTAAATGTGTTCTGCCTGAAACAATGCCCTTTATTCGATTTGATGAACATGGCGTGTGCAATTATTGCCTAAATTATAAACCAAGGAATACCCCAAAACCAAAAGAGGAATTATTTAAACTAGTTGAACCATACCGAAAAAAGAATGGATTGGAATGTATTGTGCCTTTTTCAGGTGGCAGAGACAGTTGTTATGGCTTGCATTTAATAGTTAAAGAATTAAAACTACGCCCTGTTACCTATACCTATGATTGGGGAATGGTTACAGATCTGGGAAGACGCAACATCAGCAGAATGTGCGCAGAACTCGGTGTTGAAAACATCATTATAGCTGCTGATAT
>JBIKKW010000012.1:0-34008 GCA_044360115.1 Bacteroidia bacterium | reverse complement strand
AGCCATTGAGCTAGGGCATTTAGCAATATTCAAAGGTCATCAATTAACATCTGAAGATCTGATCTTACGAAAACACATTTTAAACATCATGTGTAATGGCCAAACCAGTTGGCGCAATAAAGATGAGCAATGCGATGAGATCTATTTTGCATTAGAACGATTAAAGGAAATGAAAAAAGATGGTTTGGTAACCATTGAACCATTTGAATTAAAAGTTACTGAACAAGGAAGAGCCTTCTTAAGAAACATTTGCACCTGCTTCGACGCCAGATACTGGGCTAAAACACCCGGCGCTAAGATCTTCAGTTCAGCAGTTTAAACAATTTTACTTTTCCGATCTATTCGTTAAACTCATTAATAATGAATACGCTCCTTTGGTAACTACCTGATCATTATCTTCTGTCAATTTGGTGATCACTTCCGTAAAACCTTTCTCAGAAACACCTGTTTCTATCTGTAACATTTCAAATGTTTGCGCATCCTTTTTAATGAAAAGGTAACTTTTACCTTCATGTGAAACAATGGCATCATCATTAACAGAAAGTGCATTTTGTGATTTAACCTGAATTTCTGCATTCATGTACATACCCGGTATCAACGCTCTATCGTAAGATTCAAAATGACAATGCACTTCAATATTTCTTTCAGCAGATAGATTTTGTCCGATCAATAAGATCTCACATTCGTATTTTTTTGAAGGCTCGTTATTTGTAAATGCCGTTAATTTTTGACCAACATATAATTTATTGATGTCCTTTTCAAACACCGTTAAGTTCAAATGAATGTCATTAGGGTTAACCAGTTCAAACAATACATCCGTAGGGTTCACATATTTTCCAACGTTTACATTTACATGTGAAACATAACCATCAATTGGTGCGGTAATATTTATACTGCGCGAAATATTATTCTCATTTAATTTATCCGGATCAATATGAATAAGCTTTAGTTTTTCCTGTAACGAACGCTCATTTACTTTTTGTGCTTTATATTCCGCCTCTGCTAACTGAAAAGCCTTATCACTTGACGCTTTGCTTAAATTCAATTCCTTTTGTCGGTTATACTCACCTTCCAAATAATTTAATTTTGATCGTGTTGTAAGATAATCTTGCTGCAATTGAATATACTGTTGATCTTCCATCACTGCAATTACCTGTCCTTTTTTAATATGCATGCCCGGCAATAGTTCCGTTGACTTTAAAAATCCACCTAACGGAATACTTATAGAGACCATGTTTTGAGGAGGAACATCAATTTTACCATTCACCTTTAAAATAGATGAGATGGTTCTGCTTTCTAATTTACCGATCACGATCCCGGCATTCTTTATCTGCTCGTTGTTCAATTTAACAACATGTTCCAATTGTGTGCCTTCTGTTTTGGTCTCTTCGGTCTTATTTCCACATGACATGAACATGAAAGAAATAAATAATATATAAATAATGTTTTTCATAATGCTTATTTCGTATTTAAGTAATTTAATTGTATGATGCTTTCATTCAAACTTTTTCTCACATTGATGTATTCGCTTTGTATGGTAATGCCTTGATTGGTTAATAACACCCACTCGAGATAATTTATCTCACCGGAACTGAATTGCTTGTTAGCCGTTTGAATGATCGTTTCAGCATTCTTTAAAGCCTTTTGTTCGTAATAATTAACTGCCTTTAAATTCTTACTGTATTCCGCAAATGCTTTCGCATGATCTGCCTTAATAAGTTGCAACGAATTAGCATAACTGTTTGCCGCAATCAATTGATTGGTCTTTGCCGCTTTTACTTTCGATCGCTGCGCGCCAAAAAATAAAGGAATACCTAAGCCAATTTGTGCCGATTGAAAACGCGTTTTGCCATCATAAAAAACATTATCAGCTCCTGATCCACGCATGCTCATGTTGTTGTATGCGGCTGTTAATTCAGGTAAAAGTTTTGATCTCTCAAGTTTCAGTGAAATGGTTGAAATGGTTTTTTGTTGTTCAATTAATTTTAATTGTGGATGCGATCTAATGGCGTTTGTATCTGCACTTAAGTTTGCTTCTAAGTTTTTCTCCGTTGTTTCCGGTATTACATCCGAAGTGTTCAACAATATCCTGTATTCAAGCAAATTCAACTCAATATCTTGCTTAAGTTGATTCATTTGCATTTCAATAAAACCAAGTTGTGTTTCTGCTGTTGTTTTTTCAAGCACCGAAGTTTCGCCCTGTTTTAATCTTAGTTCTGCTTTTAAAAGAAAATCTCTATATAAACTATCGTTACGTTTCAATAATTTTTCTTTTTCTGTTAAGGCGATGTAATTGTAAAACACAAGTGATACATTTCTTTTTACCTCGGCTTCTTTTAATGAAACAGAGAATAAACTTGAACGCCACTCTTCTTTCAACATGGCTTTTTGGTTCGCATAAACCGTTGGGAAATTAAAGCTTTGCGAGACCCCTATTCTATTATCATTGTATGCACTGTTAATCTGTCCAAACTCACCATTGATACTTGCTTTAGGGATATCAACACCCGATCGGATCAATTTATCCTGATACTCTGATCTCAGTTTTTCGTTTTTAACCTGCAAATTATTTTTTAATGCCATATCAATGGATGAAGCCAGACTTAAACTTTGCTGTGCAGCTAAATCACTCGGGCTACTAAAAAACAAAATGAACAGAAGTCCAATAACCGCTGAAGCAGGTTTTACTTTCATATGCTTCCGTTCAAACATGATATACAGTACCGGTAAAACAAACAGCGTTAAAAAAGTAGCTACTAATAAACCACCAATAACAACAGTTGCTAAAGGACGTTGAACTTCGGCACCGGCACCATTACTTACCGCCATTGGTAAAAAACCTAAGGATGCCACAAAGGCCGTCATTAAAACCGGACGCAATCGTAATTGTGTTCCCTTTAATACAATTGAATTTATTTCGGTCTCACCACTTTCTTTGATCCGGTTAAATTCAGAAATAAGAACAATGCCATTTAATACAGCAACACCAAATAATGCAATAAATCCAACGCCGGCGCTAATACTAAATGGCATGTCACGCAGGAATAAAGCAAAGATGCCACCAATAGCAGAAAGCGGAATGGCCGAATAGATCAATAATCCCTGGCGAATGGAATGAAAAGCAAAATAAAGTAAGAGGAATATCAAAACCAGAGAAACCGGCACTGCAATAGATAAACGTTTTTTTGCTGCATTTAAATTTTCAAATGCACCGCCATAGGTTGGGTAATAACCTGTTGGGAATTTGATCGCTTTATCTACTTTTAATTGAAGTTCGTTTACGATGCTTTGAACATCTCTTCCTCTCACATTAAATCCTATGATAACTCGTCGTTTAGCATCTTCGCGTTGTATTTGATTCGGACCATCCTTTACTTCAACTTTTGCAACCTGATACAACGGCACTTGATTGCCATTTTTGGTTGGCAATAATAAATTCTGAATATCCGTTAAGTTACTGCGCTTTTCATTCTCCAAACGAACCACCAGGTCAAAACGTTTCTCACCTTCAAATACCAAACCTGTGCTTTGACCTGCAAATGCTGTATTCACCACTTTATTCACTTCTGCAATGGAGAGATCATATTGTGCCAATGCCGCTCTATCGTATTCAATGATCACCTGTGGCATTCCTGTAACTGCCTCCACGTATAGATCCTTTGCGCCGTCTATTTTATTGATGATGTTTCCCATCTTTTGAGCATAGGCAGCCAAGGTATCCAGATCTTCACCAAATATTTTACAAACTACATCCTGCTTAGCTCCTGTCATTAATTCATTAAAACGCATCTGAACAGGAAATTGAAAACTAAAGGTAACTCCCGGCACATCAGAAAGTTTTTCGCTCATCTTTTCTGCCAACTCATTAAAGGTTGTTGCACTGGTCCATTCCTTTTTATCTTTCAATATCACCATGAGGTCTGCCGCATCCATTGGCATTGGGTCGGTTGGCACTTCGCCACTTCCAATTTTGGTAACTACTTTTTCTACTTCCGGAAAATTATCGATCAATATCTTGGAAGCTTTCTGAGTATTCTCAATACCGGTGTTTAAATTACTTCCGGTTAGTACTCGTGTTTCAACAGCAAAATCGCCTTCTTCCAAAGCAGGAATAAATTCACCACCCAACTGCATCAGTGTAATTATTGCAAATGCAAAAAGTACTAATACGGTAGTAATTACTGTTTTTGGTTTTAAAATGATCTTGCTTAACATGCTATTATATCTCCTTTCAAACATATTCATCAAGCGATCAGAGAAATTTGCTTTATGCTTGATCTTTTTGCTCAGAAAGATGGTACTCATCATTGGTATGTAGGTTAATGATAGAATGAAAGCGCCTAATAAAGCAAAGGCTACGGTTTGTGCCATGGGTTTGAACATTTTACCTTCAATACCTTGTAATGAAAAAATAGGAAGGTAAACGATCAAAATAATGATCTGACCAAAAACGGCACTATTCATCATCTTACTGGCCGAATGATTCACCTCTTCATCCATTTCGTTCTGTGAGATCTTCATCATGGATGCGAATTTTTTTCCATGTGCCAATTGATGCATCACTGCTTCTACAATGATCACGGCGCCGTCTACTATCAATCCGAAATCAAGCGCTCCCAAACTCATTAAATTTCCACTCACGCCAAATAAATTCATCATGATAACCGCAAACAGCATAGCTAAAGGAATTACCGATGCTACAAGTAAACCGGCTCTGAAGTTTCCGAGGAACAAAACCAAAACAAAAATTACGATCAAGGCACCTTCTAATAAATTTTGCTCAACTGTGCCTATGGCATTATTCACCATTTTTGTTCGATCTAAGAACGGCTCTATCACAACACCTTCCGGTAAGGTTTTTTGAATTTGTGCCACACGTTCTTTCACATTCACGATCACATCACTGCTATTTGCACCTTTCAGCATCATTACAACTGCACCGGCCACTTCACCTTCGTTATTATAACACATGGCTCCAAAACGCGTTGCGTAACCAATTTGCACATTTGCCACATCCTTTATAAATAATGGCGCGCCGCTATTGGTTGCTTTAATGGAAATATTTTGAATATCACTGATACTTCCAATTAAACCTTCGCTTCTGATGTATAAAACAGTTGGGCCTTTTTCAATGTAGGCGCCACCTGTATTTTGATTATTGTTTTCTAACGCGTTAAAAACATCGTTGATGGTGATATTAAAGGATTTTAATTTATTAGGGTTAACAGCTATCTCAAACTGTTTTAATTTACCACCAAAACTACTAACCTCTGCAACACCTTTTACACCGAGTAACTGACGACGCACGATCCAATCTTGTATGGTGCGCAATTGCGTAGCATCATATTTTTTTTCGAATCCTTTCTTAGGTCTTACTACATACTGATAGATCTCCCCTAAACCAGTGCTAACCGGACCCAATTCCGGATTACCAATTCCTTTTGGAATTACATCCTTTATTTGCTGCAAACGCTCAGATACTTGTTGTCTGGCCCAATACACATCGGTTTCATCATCAAACACTATGGTTACGAGTGATAAACCAAATCGTGAAAAACTTCTGATCTCGATCAAGCCCGGCAAATTACTGTTTGCCTGTTCAATCGGAAATGTTACCAATCGTTCGATATCGGTTGCACCAAAAGAAGATGCTACAGTAATCACCTGTACTTGATTATTGGTAATATCGGGTACGGCATCAATAGGCAACTTGGTAAGTTGTATGGAGCCGTAAACGATGAGTGAGACTAGGAATAAACCAACTATCAGTTTATTCTTTATAGAAAATGAAATGATCTTATTTAACATAAATATTAATTAAATGATTAACACAGCAACCTTCTATAGGTTGCAAAGCACTCATATAATTAAACTAGCTTAGGCGGTTGCCAGATGTTATTAAAGTAAGTAGGGAAATTCTGTTCGTTGGTTATAGGAAATTTTTCTATTTCATAACCAATAGAACATAAAGATAAATTTGTTTCTGTTTTTGTGTCCTTTAATACGGTTGAGCCATGATGACTGCATCCATCATCAGAATGTTTAAATGGCAATTTACCATGTTCGTGTTCACCATTTGAATGATCGTCATTATCGGCATAATGTTCATGTATAAATGAAATGAAATTTTGATGATGACCCGTTTCTGAATAATGGTGAAATAAAAAAGGAAGCTTTGCCAATTCAGCAAACACTTCCTGATTTGAAAAAAGTTGTAATATGATGATATAGCAAAAAAACTTTCTCACTTGTCATCAAATATACGAATAAACTTAACGCTAAGTTTTACTTTTTATCTTCCTTCGGACAAGTGCTTATTCCAAAAATTGGGTATAAAGGGCAAAAACTAATAAGGCTTGTTAATGCAAATACGGCTGCAAAAACCAATAGTACATAACCTAATGTACCTGAAACTATATTAGTAACAAATAAAATTACAAATACTGCGGCCAAAACTAATCTGATAATTCTGTCCATTGAGCCCATGTTCTTTTTCATATGATATTGTTTTTAAAATACACCTCAAAAGTATATATGTTATAACACGTATTCTGTAACAAATGTCACACATAAAACTGATCTTAATCAGGTTTTAAAATTGACATAAGTCATTCGGGTTCGCACAAATACAAAATACATTTATCATCATAAAACTACTACTATGCACAATGAACACACCGATGAGCACTTTCAATTAAGAATTGATGGTGGCGAACACATAGAGGCAAAAGACTATATGCCTGAAGGCTATCGCAAACACTTGATCCGACAAATTTCACAACATGCCCATTCAGAAGTTATAGGTATGCAACCGGAAGGAAATTGGATCACGCGTGCCCCAAGTTTACGTGCCAAACAAATTCTATTGGCAAAGATACAAGATGAAGGCGGCCATGGATTGTACTTATATAGCGCTGCTGAAACACTTGGCATATCAAGGATCGAATTGATCGATCAATTACATACAGGAAAAGCAAAATACTCGAACATATTTAATTATCCTGCATTAAATTGGGCAGATATTGGCGCCATTGGATGGTTGGTTGATGGTGCTGCAATTGTAAACCAGGTTTCATTGCAACGTACTTCTTATGGTCCTTACAGCCGCGCAATGGTTCGTATTTGTAAGGAAGAAAGTTTTCATCAACGTCAAGGTTATGAGATCATGGCGAAGATGATGGCCGGAACAAAAGACCAACAAGCAATGGCTCAAGATGCAATGAACCGCTGGTGGTGGCCTGCATTGATGATGTTTGGTCCGCATGACACTGATTCACCACACAGCAGCGATGCCGTTAAATGGAAGATCAAACGTGAGACCAATGATGAGTTGCGTCAAAAATTCATTGATAAAACAATTCCGCAAGCTGAGTTAATTGGTTTAAAAGTACCGGATGCAGATGCAAAGTGGAACGAAAAAACAAATCATTATGATATTGGAAAGATCAACTGGGATGAATTTCACCGAGTGATCGCCGGTAATGGCCCATGCAACAAACAACGTATGGATCACCACATCAAGTATCACGAAGAAGGCGCTTGGGTGCGTGAAGCAGCTGAAGCATACAAAAAGAAAAAAGCAAAAAAAGAATCATTAGCTACCGTTTAAAATTAAAAGTATGAGCAATACAAAAGATACACAGTTAGATCTTTGGGAAGTATTTATCCAAAGTAAATCGGGCTTACCATATATTCATGCAGGAAGCATTCATGCAAGTGATGTAAAGATGGCCATGCAAAATGCACGTGATACCTATACCCGCCGTGGCGAAGGAACAAGCATATGGGTGGTGCCATCACAAAACATAACAGCTTCAAACCCGGATGATAATGATATGTTGTTTGATCCTTCAAATGATAAGATCTACCGTCACCCTACATTTTACGTAATGCCTGAAGGCGCAAAAAATATTTAAACTAATTATTATGACAAAACAAGAAGCATTATACAATTATTGCCTAAGATTAGGTGATGATGCGTTGATATTAGGACATCGTTTATCGGAACTGTGCAGCCGTGCACCATTTATTGAGGAAGATCTGGCACTTACCAATATCTCTTTGGATATGATCGGAAGAGCAGAAGCCTTTTTGAAATATGCCGGTGAATTGGAAGGTAAAGGCAAAACGGCCGACGATGTTGCATACAGAAGAGCAGAGAATTTCTACTTCAACCACTTGTTGGTTGAACAACCAAATGGCGATTTTGCTCATACCATTGCACGCCAGTTATTTCAATCGGCGTTTGAATATTACTTGTACAGCGATCTTGAAAAAAGCAAAGATGCAACCATTGCCGGTATCGCTTCAAAATCTATCAAAGAGGTGAAGTATCACTTAACACATGCAGCAGACTGGACCATACGCTTAGGCGATGGAACAGATGAAAGCAAAAAGCGTATGCAAAAAGCGATCAATGATCTGTGGATGTATACCGGTGAATTATTTGAAATGGATGAAGTTGAGAACACCCTTATGAAAGAAGGTATAGCCATTGATCTGGTACCTATAAAATCGCAATGGCAAAATAAAATTCACACTGTATTAGCTGAAGCAACTTTAAGCGTGCCGGAAGATGGCTATATGCAAAGCGGCAGCCGAAAAGGAATACACTCTGAGAACTTAGGCCACATTCTGTCTGAAATGCAATACCTGCAACGCGCCTATCCTGACGCGAAATGGTAAATTAAAAAAAAGAGCTGCATTCTGTAGCTCTTTTTTTATGTTCAGCAATGTGATAATAAACTAAAAATAAGTTAAAACCCAGAGCAACTGTAACAATTGTAACATTTTAATACGTGTATACTTCCGAAATTTGTAGTATGAATTTAAGCCTGATCTCAAAATATAAAACCGAATTAATTGGAATATCCGTAGGTGCTGTTTTTGGATTTGCCTATTATTATTTTATTGGATGCAGATCCGGTAATTGTATGATCTCATCAAATCCATTCATCAGCGTTCCTTATGGTTCCTTATTAGGTTATTTTATTTCAGGATTATTTAAAAAAGAAAAACATGAGAATAATTAATACCATTATCTCGATGCTATTCAATAAATGCCCGAGATGCCATCAAGGCGATGTGTTTACCGAAAAAAACCCTTACAAATTAAGTAAAGTGTTTAGCCTTCACGAAACGTGTAGCCATTGTCAGCTTAAATATGAAAAAGAACCAAGTTTCTTTTATGGCGCCATGTATGTTTCATACGCCTTAACATCCGGCTGGTTTACCATTTGGTTTGCCTTGTATAATTATGTGCTCAATATTGATACCTTGACATTTGCTTTATTAATGGTAGGATCTATCATATTACTTAGCCCTTTAACTATTCGTTGGTCACGACTCATTTGGTTAAACTTCTTTTTTAAGTATAAAAAAGAATATCGTACCTCTAACATGCACCATCACGCTCACTAAAATAAAAACATGAAAGAACTCTTATTAAAGAACTGGACCTTATGGCGCATAGCCCGACTTGTTTTAGCCATTGTATTTATTGTTAATGGAATTATAAAAGCAGATACAATATTACTAGTGGGTGGAGGATTTTTATTAATGCATGCGCTATTGAACGCATGTGTAAGCTGCGCCGGAGGTTCATGCGAAATACCTAAAAAATAAATTATGGAAAAGTTCAATTCGATCATCAATTCAAATAAACCCGTATTAGTTGATTTCTTTGCCGAGTGGTGTGGACCATGCAAAACCATGGCGCCAATACTTAAGGAAGTAAAATCAAACCTTGGTGATAAGGCAACCATCATAAAAGTTGATGTGGATAAAAATCAAGATGCTGCAATGGCGTATCAAATAAGAAGCGTACCAACATTGATCTTATTTAAAAACGGTAAACCAATTTGGAAACAATCAGGCGTTGTTCCTGCTCAGGAACTTGTTAGATTATTGGAACAAAACCAATAACACTTTATAAAATACTTACGCCGGAAGCCATCCCGCTAATTCTTTTAAAGGCAGGATATAAAGCCAAATTAGTGAGTTAATTGAAATAAAAAAGTCGCTCCGATATCGAAGCGACCTTCATTAAAAAAATAAAATTACTTCAACGAACAATTTTCGTCAACTGTAATTGTACCACCCAAAAGTGTATCACTTGTTTTCTTATGGGTACAATGATAATAAGCCGGCATGTATCCCGCATCGGTCATAGTATACTCACGATCTGCAACCACAGATCCTGCCAATGGACCACCTTTTACTTCTGTTACTGTTTTACAAGAACACACTCGGTCTTTTTTACAAGCTACAAATGTTAGTCCTGCAACAGCAATTATTAATAAGATCTTTTTCATAATAAATGTTTTAGTTGATTAACTTAATTTGCAAGAGCTTGTCCAGGTAACGCCGTTCTTATCGGTTTCTTTGGTGCTTAAGCAATTTGCCTTTGCCTGACCTTTAGTGCTTTCTACCTGAATAACAGTTGTTGTACTAGTTGCACTGTTAGCTGAATTTGAATGTGTACAGGTACAAGTGCGATCTTTTGCGCACGATACAGCTGTTAATGCAACAACTGCTGCGATCATAATAACTTTTTTCATGTTGTTTAGTTTAAGTTTATACGGGTAAATATAGTAAAATAAGGCTGTACTTCATTAAAAACACCTGCTTGGCTCTTAATAGGCATTACAACGATCGTTTTGATGACAAAACAATATTACTAAACACCAATCCCGAAACCAATGCAATGGCTGTGATGGTCATTGAAAAAGCTGCTTCTATTCCTGAAAGTGTTTGGTTGTTCACTAATTCGGTAATACTCTTGTAACCAAGTGAGCCCGGCACCAATAAAATAATTCCCGGCACCAACATAACAGAAACAGGTTTGTTCTTTACAACCGCAAATGCATTGCTGACCAAGCCTAAAATAAATGATGCCAAAAAAACAGCTAGCTGCACATTTAAAAATTGACTGGCCAACTTCAACGAAAAATAGGAACACCAACATGCCAACATGATCCAAATAAGATCTTTTAATGTGGCCTTAAATAAAACTAAAAAGCCAATAGGAACAGTAACCAATGCAACGTATAATGTCCATGATGGTAAGGTTTGCATTTGAGTTGAAGCAGGCGTTAATTCTATCACTCTATCAATTTGACTGCCTACTGCAATCCCTAAACCTATCATCAATAAGGTGATAATTGTATTTGCAAATCGCGCTGTGCCTGCAATTGGGTGACCATTAACCAACTCAATGATCGACACTGTAAATGAAAATCCGGGAATTAAAATGATCAAACCGGTGATTGCTGCCACATCTACCGAATAATTTCCAAAAATGGTAACCGCCCATTTGGCAAATGCAATTGCAAAAACTGATGATAGAACTACGATCACATTGCCTATGCGTGGAAAATAATCGGTAACAAAGATCAATACACCTATGAATAAACCAATAACTGCCGATACAACGATCTCTGCTACTCCACCACCAAAAACGCGCGCAGCGCTTGATGTAGATAAAGCAAAAAACAATATCTCTATCAAATGCCCGTATCGTTTCGGAAGTTTTTCGATCGTTTTCAATTCGTTGATCGCATTCGTAATGGTGATCTCATCTCGTAAAATAGATTTATACAACTGATCTACTTTATTCAATTTCTCCATATTCAGATCGCCGTAAGCCACTTTAATAAAATGGGTTTGTTGTTTGCCTTCTTCTCCCAAATTTAATATCAAGCCACCCGGCGAGGTAAAAACATCTCCTTTTATACCCAAATGCTTGCATAGCGTAAATACGCTTTCCTCCATTCGATGCGCCGGAATGCCGTTTCGCTGTAACTCCTTCGCCATCAAAATAGTTAATTCTACCGCTTCTTCTTTTTCCCTTGTATGCATGCCGCAAAGATAAACTTAAAAAACAGTTAATTATGGCCTATTCGTGCATTTATCAGGCCGGTAAACTGACAAAAGTCATTTTAATTTAAATAGCACTTTCTCACCTTTGAAGAAACAGAAATTAAAAGTTCATGCCTATTTATCAAAAACACGGAAAGATCCCGCATAAACGCCACGTTGTATTTCGCTCGCCAAAAGGCGATCTGTATCATGAGGAATTATTTGGGACCGAAGGATTTTCAAGTACATCATCGTTGGTGTATCATTTAAATCCGCCAACCATGGTGAAATCATTGGGTACACCAATAAATAACAGACCCGAAGCTGCAATAGAAGATAACCTGAAAGCATTGAGTTTTATGGGTATTGATGTGGCTCCTGAAAAAGATTATACCAAAAGCAGAAAAACATTTTTCTTTAATGATGATATGCTTATTGGCATGGGTGCACCAAGCCAAAGTATGAACGATTACTTTTATAAGAATGCCGATTCTGATGAAATGCTTTTCATTCATAAAGGAAGTGGTCGCTGTAAAACCATGTATGGCACTGTTGATTTTGAATATGGCGATTATGTGATCATACCTAGAGGAACCGTTTATAAATTGGAATTTGATACTGCAGAAAATAAAATATTATTTGTAGAATCTCACAGCCCAATTCGCACACCAAAGCGCTACCGTAATGAGTTCGGACAATTACTTGAACATTCACCATTTTGCGAGCGCGATTTTAAATTGCCTTACAATTTTGAAACTCACGATGAGCATGGTGATTTTAAGATCATGATCAAAAAACGCGGATTGATCTATCCATACGTTTACGAAACGCATCCATTCGACCTGATCGGTTGGGATGGATACAGCTATCCGTACTCATTCTCAATTTTTGATTTTGAACCGATCACAGGCCGTATTCACATGCCACCTCCAATACATCAGCAATTTGAAGGACGCAATTTTGTGATCTGTTCATTTGTGCCGCGCATGTATGATTATCATCCGGATGCAATTCCTGCACCATATCATCACAGTAATATTGATGCTGATGAGATCCTATATTATGTTGATGGTGATTTCATGAGCCGTAATAATATCAAGCAAGGTCAGTTCACATTACATCCTGCCGGTATTCCGCATGGTCCGCATCCCGGCGCTATCGAAAGAAGTATCGGTAAAAAAGAAACGAAAGAATTGGCCGTGATGATCGATCCATTCAATCCATTAAAAATAACAAAAGAAGCCATGAATTATGAAGTAAAAGATTACTACAAATCATGGATGAGTGCTCCACAATTAACCTAATAAAATTTAAAGCTATGGCAACAGCAGATCTAACCAAAGTAAAAAACTACGATTATTCAGGAGAAAAAGTTTTTGAAAAAGCTAAAGACTTTTTACCAATTAACGGTACAGATTATGTAGAATTTTATGTGGGTAACGCCAAACAGGCGGCCCATTTTTATAAAACAGCATTCGGCTTTCAGGAGCTGGCTTATGCAGGATTAGAGACCGGTTCACGCGATCGTGTTTCTTATGTTTTAGTGCAAGATAAAATTCGTTTGGTGTTAACAACACCATTTGATCCGAGCAGTGAGATATCACACCACATTCGTTTACATGGTGATGGCGTTAAAGTTATTGCCTTGTGGGTTGACGATGCACGTAAAGCATTTTTAGAAACTACTAAACGTGGCGCGAAACCATTTATGGAACCAACCGTTGTTAAAGATGAACACGGGGAGATCGTAAAATCGGGTATTCACACATACGGTGAAACAATACACATTTTCATTGAACGTAAAAATTACAATGGCGTATTTATGCCAGGTTACGCTAAGTGGGATACTGAATACAAACCAACTCCAACCGGTTTAAAATACATTGATCACATGGTTGGTAATGTTGAGTTAGGCGCCATGAATAAATGGGCAAGTTTTTATGCCGATGTAATGGGCTTTGCTAATTTAGTAACCTTTGATGATAAAGATATCTCAACAGAATATACTGCCTTAATGAGTAAGGTTATGACCAACGGAAATGGCCGTATCAAATTCCCGATCAACGAACCTGCACATGGTAAAAAGAAATCGCAAGTAGAAGAGTATTTGGATTTCTATCATGGTCCAGGTTGCCAACACATTGCAGTTGCAACGGATGATATTGTTTTCACCATTTCAGAAATGAGAAAACGCGGTGTGGAATTTTTATATGTTCCTGGATCGTATTACGATACGGTGAAAGACCGTGTTGGTATCATTGAAGAAGATTTAAATGAATTAAAGAAATGGGGCATTATGGTTGATAGAGATGAAGACGGATACTTGCTTCAGATATTCACTAAGCCGGTTGAAGACCGCCCAACATTATTCTTTGAGATCATTCAACGTAAAGGTGCAAAATCGTTTGGTAAAGGAAACTTCCAGGCCTTGTTTGAATCCATAGAAGCTGAACAAGCTCGAAGAGGAACATTATAAACACACAATCAAAGGTGCTATGTAAAAAATGCATGGCACTTTTTATTTTAGATCATGAGTATACTTCCGCCAATTAATTTTAAAAAATGGATCGATGAGAATCGCCACTTATTAAAGCCTCCTGTAGGTAATCAGGTAGTTTATCAGGACACCGAATTTATTGTAATGGTAGTTGGTGGTCCTAACGCCCGCAAAGAATTTCATTACAACGAGGGAGAAGAATTTTTTTATCAAATAGAAGGTGACATGCAATTGCCTATTCGCGAAAATGGCAAAACACGTGTGATCACTATCAAAGAAGGAGAAATATTTTTATTGCCGCCGCGTATTGAGCATTCACCGCAGCGTTTCCCAAATACTGTTGGTTTAGTTATTGAGCGCCAGCGTACCTCCAAAGAACTGGATGCCTGTACTTGGTATTGCGAGCATTGTGATAAAGAATTATATCGCGCGCAATTTCACTGCGATGATATTGTTGGCCAACTTCCAAAATTAATGCAAGGATTTTATGATGATTTAAAATTAAGAACCTGCAAGCATTGCGGATCTATTATGGAAATACCTAAATTAAAGGAAGAAGCAGTGTAATAAAAAACCATATTGAACACCGGAAGAAATTTAAATATTAAAGATATCTTCTGGTGTTTTTTATTTTAAAACGAACGATATGAAACAAGCAACAATTATAGGATCAGGTTTAGTAGGCTCATTATGGGCTGTATATTTAACTAAAGCCGGTTACAAAGTAAAACTATTTGAGCGTCGCTCTGATATGCGCAAGGCAAACATCTCTGCAGGCAAATCGATCAACCTGGCTACATCCTATCGCGGATGGAAAGCATTGGATGAAATGGGTATTGGTGATGAGATCAGAAAGATTGCCATTCCGATGTACGGAAGAACCATGCATGCACTGGATGGTAAAACAACCTATCAACCTTATGGCATCAACAATCAGGCGATCTTCTCCGTATCACGCGGCGAGATCAATTGCAAGTTGATGGACATTGCCGAACGTGATGGCAATGCCGAAATATTTTTTAATGAAGAATGTATAGGTGCCGATCTTAAGAACGGAATAGTACATGTAAAGAATACTGAAACAGGTAAAATAACGGAAGTAATATCGGATGTAGTTTTTGGAACGGATGGCGCATTCTCTGCCATTCGCTATAACGCTATGCAAAAATTAGATCGCTTTAGTTACAGTCAAAATTACATTGCTGATGGTTACCGCGAAATATTACTTCCTGCTAATGCAGATGGCAGTTATAAACTAGCGAAAGAAACATTACACATTTGGCCACGTGGTCGTTTTATGTTGATCGCGCTTCCCAATTTTGATGGCTCATTTACCTGCACCTTGTTCATGCCGTTTGAAGGCGATGAGCATTGCTTTAATAATTTAACCTCAAAAGAAAAAGTAAACAACTTCTTTAAAACCGTTTTCCCTGATTTCTTTGAAATGATGCCAAACATTGCCGATGCATGGGAAGATCATCCCCTATCTTCATTGGCCATTATCCGTTGTTTCCCATGGACTCATGGCAAAGTAGCCTTAATGGGCGATGCCGCACACGCAACCGTTCCGTTCTTTGGGCAAGGTATGAATGCCGGATTTGAAGATTGTTCGGTAATGTATTCGCTAATGAAAAAACATAATGAAGATTGGGATAAGATCTTCAAAGAATATGAAGTACTCCGTAAACCTAATGGCGATGCAGTGCAGGATCTATCATTACTCAATTACATAGTGATGCGCGATAAGGTTGCAGATCCAATGTTCTTGTTACAACAAAAAGTAGAACGCCGCATGGCAGAATTATATCCGGGTAATTATTTCCCAATGTACTCTATGGTTTCTTTCAGCGAGATCGAATATCAGGTTGCATTGAATAAAGGAAAAGAGCAAGACCAAATGATCATGGATCTGATCAAGAAAAACAATATCACATCTGAAACAACGAGCGAAAAAATTGATGAATTCATTCACAGTGTATTCGGAGAAAAAATAAAAAACTAAAACAATATTATGAACGAAGCGCAAGAAAAATTAGTTGAACGACTAACTGAAAAGTTTAAAGCCATAGATCAGGATGTGAATGTACATATGGAAGGCTTGGTGTGGGCAAAACCCATTACCTATTGGGATTACATACAAACCGATGCCTTATTGAATTTACAAACACAACGAACTACCCTGCCCGATGAAATGGTGTTTATCATGTATCATCAGATCAATGAATTATTGTTTAAAATGATATTATGGGAAATTGATCAGGTGGCACATAATAAAGCAAGCATTACTGCGCCTCAATTCACTAAACACTTAAGTCGCATTAGTCGCTATTTTGATGTGCTCTCTTCATCATTTGCGGTAATGGGTGATGGAATGGATGTTGATCAATACATGAAATTCAGAAATACCTTAACGCCTGCCAGTGGTTTTCAAAGCGCGCAATACCGTATGATCGAATTTTGCTCAACCGAACTCATCAACTTAATTGATTTCCGTTTCAGAGCAACCATCGATCGTAATACGCCTTATGAGCATGCCTACGATCATTTATACTGGCAAGCTGCAGGTAAAGATCATGCAACGGGCAAGAAAAATACATTGATCACCTTATTTGAAAAGAAATACAAAAATTATTTCTTGCAAAAAATGGAAGAGTATAACACTATTAATTTATGGACCTGTTATAAGAGCTTACCGGATTCAGAAAAAAACAATGTAGACCTCATCAATGCCATGCGTCATTATGATCACACAGTTAATGTACGCTGGGTTATGGCACATTATGATGCAGCTGCGAAATATTTAGAAAGCGGACCAAAAAAAGCAGAAGCAACAGGTGGCAGCGATTGGAAAAAATACATGCACCCGCGTTATCAGCGCCGTATCTTCTTCCCAGACCTTTGGACAGAAGAAGAACTTAAGAACTGGGGTGTAAATAATTTAGAAAGCTATAAAAAATTAACGGCGCCATTGGCCAAATAAAACATGTTCACAGAAAAAATACGTGTCACCAAAAAATTTACGTTTGATATGGCTCATGCTTTGTATGGGCATGATGGTCCGTGTAAGAACATTCACGGCCACACCTATCATTTGGCGGTAACACTAATTGGCAAAGCAAAAAACGAATTCGGTCACCCAAAAGATGGCATGCTGGTTGATTTTGGCGACCTAAAGAAAGTGATCAATGAACATATTGTTTCACATTTTGATCATGCTTTGGTTTTAAATGAGAATGCCCCTCACAAAGGATTAGAATTGTTACATCAGCAGTATGATAAGATCATGTTGGTGCCATTTCAACCCTCGTGCGAGAACCTCATCATTGAGATCAAGAATCGTTTGCAAACAGTTTTTGCCAATGAACCGTTCCACATTCATTCGATCAGATTGGATGAAACACCAACCTCTTACGCCGAATGGTTTTTAGCAGATAATTAACATGAATGCAGATAGAAAGATAGAATTAATGGCGCCTGCGGGTTCTTACGAATCGCTTATGGCTGCTATTAAAGCGGGTTGCAACTCCGTTTACTTTGGAGTTGAACAATTGAACATGCGTGCGCGCTCGAGTAATAATTTTACGTTAGAGGATCTTAAGAACATAGCTAACATTGGTAAAGAGAATAACGTAAAGACCTATTTAACGCTTAATACCATTTTATACGATCATGATATCAACTTAATGAAAAGCATAGTTGATACGGCAAAAGAAAGCGGTGTAACGGCCATTATTGCTTCTGATCACGCGGTGATGAATTACGCCAAAAAAATTGGTATGGAAATTCATATCTCTACACAGGCTAATGTTTCTAATATTGATACGGTTGAATTTTACGCCAACTTTGCCGATGTGATCGTTTTAGCGCGCGAATTAAGTTTAAAACAAGTTGCAGATATCAGTCGTGAAATAAAAAGACGAAACATAACCGGACCATCAGGTAAATTAATTGAATTGGAAATATTTGCTCATGGCGCTTTATGCATGGCTGTTTCGGGTAAATGTTATTTGAGTTTGCATTCGCATTTTGCTTCGGCCAACAGAGGCGCTTGCATTCAAAATTGCAGAAGAAGTTATGTAGTAACCGATAAAGAAGAAGGAATTGAGTTTGAAGTTGATAATGAATTCATCATGTCGGCTAAGGACCTTTGCACTATTGATTTTATTGATAAGATCTTAGACGCCGGCGTAAGTGTATTAAAAATTGAAGGGCGAGGCCGTTCGGTTGATTATGTTTACACGGTTACCAAATGTTATAACGAAGCCATTGTATCGTATTTACACGGCTCATTTGATCAGCACAAAGTGCAAGCGTGGAAAGCGCAACTGGCAACCGTTTTCAATCGCGGATTTTGGGATGGTTATTATTTAGGAAGAAAGATGGGCGAATGGTGTGATGAGAACGGATCAAAATCATCAAAGCGAAAAATATACCTGGCAAAAGGCTTAAAGTTTTTTGATAAGGTTGGGGTTGGAGAATTTAAATGCGAATCGCACAGTTTAAATGTGGGTGATGAAGTCATCATTACCGGCCCAACAACAGGTTACATACAATTAGTAGTGGATGAATTACGAGTAGATGGTGAGCCTACTCAAAAAGCAGAAAAAGGAGATGTGTTCTCTATTGCCACACCTGAAAAGATACGCCCGAGTGATAAACTCTACAAATTAGTTCCTGAAAATTAATGGTTCGCATCATTCAACAACGAAACAAATGCATCGGATGCAATGCCTGTGTAGAGGCGGCAGATTACCGTTGGCGCATTTCGCGAAAAGATGGTAAATGCACCTTGGTTGGAGGTTTTGAAAAACGTGGCTTTTACTCGGTTGTGGTGAATGATATGGAACTGGAAGATAATTTGCTGGCCGCTAAAAATTGTCCGGTTAATATTATAACGGTTACACCCATTTGATGATGAAAAAAGAAATTGAGAATATTGAGGACATCAAATTATTGGTTGATACATTTTATGACAAGATCAAAAAGGATGATCTGTTAGGAAAGATATTCATTGATCTGATGCAAGTGAACTGGGAAAAACATTTACCCAAGATGTACGATTTTTGGGATAACATCTTGTTTCAAACCGGCAATTACAAAGGGCGTCCGTTTCCGCCGCATTTACATGTGAACGAAAAAGAAAAACTAACCGAATATCATTTTGAAAAATGGATCAACTTATTTGATGAAACCGTGGATGAATTGTTTGAAGGCTACAAAGCACGTGAAATAAAATTCAAAGCTGCCAACATAAAAGATGTGTGGCGTTTTAAAATGGATCATATAAATAGTCATTTATCAACTAATTAAAATCAAAAAAGCCCCGCGTAATGCGGGGCTTTTCTGTCATAAACTTTAATTAACTAAACTAACTATGTATAATTAGAACGCGTTGATCAAGATCAAAAACGCACTAATAACAAAGTTCAAAATAAAAATATTAACTACCCAACGTGTAGGAGCCTGCCCAATTGCAGAAACGTTGTTAGCCATTGCACCAGCCATACACAAACCTAACTGCCAAATGGGTGCATCATTCTCAAAAATATACATGGCAGCAATTCCACCAATAATACTGCCAATTGAAATGGTCATGGCAATTAAACCAAAATAACTGAAATCTAATTTGTTGATCAATTTACCATACCATGATAATTGAGTGTTTGCACTTGAGGTGTGCGTTGTGTGTGATAATGTTGTTGCCATTTTATTTGATTTTAATTCGTTTATTAATTTATCTGTAACAAATGTCACACTTAACAAAAGAAATTATAATGACAGGGGTCAGTTTTACTAGCTGATTTTTGTCAGATTTTTCGAGGTATAACACCTTTTTAAAGCCGTTATTGTATTGAAATTTAATACGTTACAAAAAAAGCCGGTCTTTTTAGAACCGGCTTTAATTACTGTATTTATTACAATTACATTGTTTTTGATAAAAATACGTTCAACTCTTTTCTTAATTCATTCATCACTTTTTCAAACGAATTAAATGAATCACGCATTTTTGGGTGATCGTTAACCGAGCGGTGATCAATAGCTGTAGGGTTTTCCTTAGCTCTGTTTACCAAATAAGTCTCATGATCATTAACACTGTGTGCTAATTCATCAATATTATTACGTTGAACGATCAATTGATTTTGAAAATGCTCTACAGATGCAAGAACATCTTTAGACGTGTTCTTAGATGCGATCTCAGTCACTCTATTTTGCATCACTTTTAACTCATCCTTATAAAAGGCCAATTTATTCAACCATTCCTTGTTCTCCTCGTGTAGGTCGTATACTTTCTTTGTTTCCATAGTTATTAGTTTATATTAATTTTTTACAAATATTGGCCTATTCCCATGAAAAATAACTGATTAACATCATATCATTTGTTGACATTACTCATTAAAAGGCCATTTCTGTATTCGCATCTTTGCATACATGTATCGCTTATTTTAACCAAAAAGGGTTAAATTAGTAGTATGGAGATTTTAAACACATATCAAATAGCAGAGTTTATACTTCGCGTTTTTTGCGGAGTTGTTTTCCTTTACCAGGGATACGATAAACTATTTAAGGTTAAAATTAGCGGCGTAACAGAAGCCTTTCAGGTAAATGCCGAAAAAAACAATATCCCTCAATTTATTTTAAAACTTTCGGCCATCTACACATCGGTTGTTGAGTTTTTTGGTGGTTTATTGTTGGTGTTGGGTCTGTTTAAAACTTATGCTCTGGCTTTTCTTGGTTTAGATCTTATTTTGGTTGGTATTGCCTTTTCAATGTTGGAACCGGTGTGGGATATGCGCCATGTTTTTCCGCGTTTGATAATGGTTATTGCACTTTTAGTAATGCCTCACGAATGGGAACTGATCAGTATAGATCACTTTTTAAAATTTTAAAAACAAATGAGTTCAAAAAAACAACATAGCATTTTAGTTGGGATCGATTATTCAAAATCATCGGAAAACGCTTTAAACTACGCGCTTCATTTAGCAGAGCGTTTTAAAACAAAAGTAATATTACTTCATGTTTTTGAGTTTCCGGTAGTACATACCAATTCGGGATTATATGTTGTAGATTACAAAGCAGTAAAAGCACACGATCTTGAAAAATTAGAAAAAGTTAGATCAAAAGCGTTGCAAAAATTCCCAACTGCTGTTATTGAGTGCATCAACACAACCGACACCTTAAAGAGTTTTATAAAAGATCTGGCTAAGAAAAAAGTGATCGATTACGTTGTATTAGGTCTGCAAACAAAAGACAAGCTCTCAAAACTATTATACAGCACAACCGGCGTTAACCTTTCAACCAAGATCGATTGTCCTGTAATTATTGTTCCTGAAAAATATAAGCAACACGACTTGGTGCATGCCGTAATATCGGTAGACAATATCCATTCGATTAAAAAACAAAATTTAGAGAAGGCCTTAACCTTTACAAAGGATTACAAATGCAATTCAAAGCTTGTGCACATTCAAACGCAAGATGAATTTATGCTTGTAAACCAAAAAAATGCGCAAAAAGAAAAAGCAAAGTGGGATATTAAAACCATTAAAGCAGTTGATTTCGGTAAAGGAATTGCTACTTACGTAAAAAATAATAAAACAGATATGGTAGTTATGTTTAGCCATTCACATTCTGTTTTTTACAGTTTATTTAACGAATCAAATACAAAGCACATTGCCTTCCAATCAAAAGTACCGGTAATGGCCATACACGAATAAAACAAAACAAATCATAAATCAACAATTAAAAAAATGATCAACTACAAAGTAAAAAAAATCATGGTGCCGTACGATTTTTCGGCCAATGCAGAAAAAGCAATTAGTCATGCTGCGTTTATTGCATCTATTCAAAAGGCAGACCTTTATTTAGTTCATGTTATCAATAAGTCTGAATTAGTAGATATAATATTGCCCATTTTAAAATTAAAGTCAAATAAAGTTGTAATTGATCTTGTAAACCAACGTTTAGATGACGTGTGTGCAAAGATCAGAAAAGACTATGGCGTACTGCCTAAATCAATTGTTTCTACAGGAAATATCACATCTGAGATCGTGAATTTAGCTGAAGAAAATAATATTGACCTAATCATCATGGGAACACAGGGTAAAGATTCAAAATCAGATCTTTTCTTAGGAAGTACGGCTTATCGCTTAGTTACCAAATCACCTTATCCGGTTATGACCATTAAAGATGCCGTAAGCAAGAAAGGTTATAAGAATATTTTATTACCGATCGATCTTTCAGAACATTCAAGACAAAAAGTGAATTATGCGATCGGAATGGCGAAAGCGTTTAGCGCAAAGATCACCATTTTAGGATTGTATGACGAAAAGGAAAAAGAAGATAAATTCAAACTGGAGGTCGTTTGCAAGCAAATTGAAAAATTATGCGAGAAGAGTAAAGTAACTTATGAGGTGTTCGTTGATAAAACAAAACACAGAGTAAGTAAAACAACCAGCTTTGCAAAAAAACATAAAAATGATGTTATCATTACCATGACCGATCAAAAGGCTGATGGCGCAAGAGGCATTTTAAGTTCTTATGACCACGAATTGGTTCACACATCAAAAATACCAGTTATATCCATTGAACCAGAAACGTCAGGTATTACATCAGGCAGTACTGCAGGTGTGCCATTTTAAATAATACGACCTATGAATATTTTAGTAAAAGATAATTTAACCATAAACGACATTCAAAAAGAGTTTGAAACCACGTTTCAATACTTGAAGTTAATGTTCTTTAAAAAACCTCATGCCAAAGAAGAAGGCAGTGTAAAAAAAGATCTGTTAAGTGGCAATTTAAAGCTTACCAACATCCGTCACAAAAATGGCAAGATCTCTTTTGATGAGAACATTACTGTGTCAGAATTAGAGGAATTGTTCAGAGAACATTTTGGTTTAAATGTGCAAGTATTCAGAAAATCGGGAAGCAGTTGGATAGAAACAACTGTAACAGATAGCTGGACCTTAAAAAAGCAAAATGATCAAGGTAAAGAGTTAAGCGAATTAAGCTTTTAAACTCTTTAACTTATCGTAATTAAGTATGGTGATGTTGCTGCCTTTTACTTCAAGGTACTTCTCATCTTTAAAATCACTCAAAGTTCTAATAAGCGATTCGGTTGCCGTTCCAACAATGTTAGCCAGATCCTCTCTTGAAAAAGAGATATTGAACTTTGGGTTATTTTTATCGTTATAACGATCACATAAAACAACTAGGGCATTGGCCACACGTTTTCTTACCGAGCTATAAGCCAGGTTAACCAGCATATTTTCTTTCTCAATAATATTATCGCTTAACATTTTAATGAATTTCTTCATTACATGTGTATTGCTGTATACGAGGCTGTAAAAATCATCCTTTGGGATCAACAGGATCTCACTGTCTTCCAAAGCTTCAGCGGTTTCATTAAAAGGCTTTTCTTCCAACAAAGCAATGTATCCGAAAAAATCACCTTCTTTATATAAATTCGTAATGAACTCTTTTCCGTATTCGTGATTTTGATGCGTTTTTACTTTTCCCTTCGAAAGAAAATATAAATAATTAGGAATGTTACCTTCGTTAAAAATGATCTCTTTCTTCTTGAACGATTTCATTCTCCTGTCTTTCGATAACTTCTTCAATTCTTCCAACGAACTCATATCGTCAAAGAATTTATTGATCCCCTCAATGTTGTTTGAAAACTCAGCCTTCAGTATCTCGTTCTTCTTTAATCTGCTTTCAACTGCACGCAGCAACTCCACATCATCAAATGGTTTAGTGATATAGTCATCAGCGCCCATCTCCATTCCTTTTCTAAAATCCCCTCTTTCTGATTTTGCCGTTAAAAATATAAATGGTATCAAGGCAGTTTCCGGAGTTTTACCTAATAAATGAATTACGCCATATCCATCTAAAACCGGCATCATAATATCACAAATGATCAGATCCGGTTTATGCTGTTGTGCCATTTCCACACCGATCTTTCCGTTCTCGGCTTGCAGCACTTTGTAATTTGCCAACTCTAATATCTCAGCAGTATTCTCTCTAACTTCGTTATTATCTTCAATCAATAAAACTGTCTTCATAATTCCTTGTGTATTCGTTCAAATTTAACTATTTATTGCATTGAAAATTCAAATGCTGTTACAACATACATTTAAATTATAACAGCTTTTTATTTAGGAGATCAAAGGAATGGTAATATAAAAAGTTGTGCCTTTGTTCAACTCGCTTTCGAAGCGTATAGAACCCTTTAATTCTTCGATGTATTTACTTACAATGTTCAAACCTAAACCAGTGCCTTGGATGTTGGATGCGTTTTTTGCTCTGAAAAAACGATCAAATAAATTTTTCTGCTCTTCTTCCGGTATACCAATTCCGCTATCCTTCACCGTGATCTCAAACACATCATTGCCTACTTTGGTGTTGATAATGATGTTTGAGTTTTCGGGAGAAAACTTAATGGCATTAGAAAGTAAATTAATGATGATGTTGCGAAAGAATTGCTTATCGATCATGATCTCTTCTGCACCCAAATGGTTGTATTGTATCTTTTGATTTGCTTTTAATAAATTGGATAATTCAGAGGCAATTTCCTTAACAATAGCAACCACATTGGCTTGCACCGGATTGTTGGTTACTTTTCCTTCTTCTAATTTGCCAGCAGATAAAAAATCGTTTAAGATCAAGGTCATGTTGGTAACGGCCGATTTGATGCGCTCAACATGCTTTTGTCTTTTTTCATTCTCATCTTCTTGCTTATACTTACTGATCAATGAAACCGAAGATAAGATGGTGCTCAAAGGCGTTCTGAACTCATGAGAGGCCATGGTCACAAAACGCGATTTCATATCATTCAATTCCTTTTCTTTCTCTAAGGCTTCCTGCAATTCTTTACGAGAGGCTTCCAACTCCATCATGGTCTCTTTTAAAACCCTTGTGCGCTCATCAACTTTTTCTTCTAACTCTGTATTTATCCGTTTGATCTGTTCTTCAACTTTCTTCCGTTCGGTCACATCAATTATAAATGCGATCACAAACTGTTCGGTATCTTTGGTGTAATGTGATAAGCTGATCTCAGCCGGAAATTCTGAACCATCTTTTCTTTTACCATACAAGTCGTATCCTTTTCCCATCGCCCGTGGATGCGGATTTTGGTGGTACGAATCACGATGATGATGGTGACGTGACATATAACGGGTAGGAACAAGATCTTCAATAAACATCCCCATCAAGCCTCCTTTTTCATAACCAAAAAGTATCTCAGAGCTTGGGTTAGCCTTTATGATCTCACCTTTCCTGTTCGCAATGATGATGCCTTCTGTTGCATGTTCAAACAAAGCATTAAGTCTTTCCATTTCAGCTGTATTGTCTTTCGGCAATTTAGGCATTTTTTTACATTATAAACTAACCGCGTAAAGTAAAAAATGCGTCACAGTTTAAAAATGACTTTAGTCAGTTTTACAAATAAAAAAACGAAATAGTATTTATAACTTATTGATTTTCAATTTATTTAAAAGTGACTTAGCGCCCGATAAAGTGCACAATTGCATGCCCGAATTGATGGTAGTGGCCGAACCACAGGCAATACCAAATTTTACAGCCTCCTCAATGGAGTGCTTTTTATGGAGCATGTATACAATACCGGCCACCATGCTATCGCCCGCGCCAACGGTACTTTTTACCTTTAGTTTTGGTGCTAAAAAATGCCACGCTCCGGTTTTTGCAATTAAAACGGCGCCATCTTGTCCTAATGACACCAATATGTTCTCTATTTTGCCTTTTTTAATGATTAGTTTTGCCTTTGAAACAATTTGATTGGCATTTAAAACTTTAGTGCCAAATAAACCCGAAAACTCATTTTGGTTAGGCTTAATTAAAAAAGCACCATCCTGAAGTAATTTTTTAAGTGGCTCGCCGGCCGTATCAATTATAAATTTTGCCTTGGTCTTTTTTACATGCGCTTGCAGATGCTTAAAAAACTTTACGTTAATGTCTGATGAGATACTTCCGCTCAAGATCACATATTCGGGCTTTGTTTTTTTTAATTCTGCCATCAGCGATCGCCACTCCACATCTGCCACTTTATTTACCGGCATGCCAAACCTGAACTGCAAGTGTGTTTGATTCTCAAATACAATAAAATTTTCGCGGGTAAAAACCTTTGATGGAATTGGGATCGCATTTAGCTTTTCATGAAACACCAAATTATTTAAAATATTTCCGGTATATCCACCCGAAATATACAAACATAACGAATCGGTATTAAAGTTCTTTAACGCGCGCGAAACATTTATGCCGCCGCCACCCGCTTCCAATAAGGGATACGAACACTTCAGTTTTTTTTCAGGAATAAATTTATCTACCGTTGTACTTTTATCAATACAAGGCGACATAGTTATGGTAACTATTTTTACTGCCATTTTATTTCAGCTTTGCTGTTTCACCTTTTACCGGAATGATCACGTTCTCATAACCCTGCTTCACTAAAATATCCTTGAACTCAACCTTTACATCGGTTTCGCCATGCACTAAAAACAACTGTTTGATTTTTGTTTTATCCTGACAGCTCAGGAACCTCAGCATCTCTTCATAATCGGCATGTGCACTGTAGGATGTAATTACTTGAACATCTGCTTTCACTACCACATCCTCACCAAAAATTCTCACTAACTTCTCACCTCTCATAAGCTTTCCGCCTAAAGAGTTAGGCGAGCAATAACCAACGATCAACAAGGTGTTCTTTTCGCTTGGTAAGCAATGTTTCAAATGGTGTTTCACGCGCCCGGCATCCATCATACCCGATGATGAAATGATGATGCATGGCTCTTCGCTCACGTTAATGTTTTTTGAATCCTCAACTTTGGTCACATATTTCAGTCCGTCAAAACCAAAAGGATCATCATCTTGCTCCAACATTTTTTGCACATTCTCATTCAAGCAGGTACGGCATTCGTACATCACTTTGGTTGCGCTTGCCGAAAGCGGACTATCTACAAATATTTTTATTTGAGGTAATTTGCCTTCATTAAATAATTGGTTTAAAATATACACGATCTCTTGTGTGCGGCCCAAACTAAATGCAGGTATGATCAGCTTCCCTTTTTTTATAACACAGGTATTCTTAACGCATTCTAATAATTTTATAGCAGCATCTTCATGTTTCTCATGCAGTTTATTGCCATAAGTACTTTCACAAATTATATGATCGGCCTGCGGAAAAGGTGCAGGATCTTTCATCAACATGTCACCATATCTGCCAATGTCTCCTGTGTACGTTAACTGAATTTTCTTTCCGCTTTCTTCAATAAGTGTAAAATTTGAAATGGCACTACCAAGAATATGTCCGGCATCCGTAAATTTTAATTTTACCTCATCGTTCAACATAAAATCACTATCAAACGGAACAGCATAAAAATGCTTTAAGGCCTTTTCGGCATCTTTCACGGTATAAAGTGGTTTTACGGCAGGCAATCCCTCCTTCTTCCTTCTTTTATTCACATATACAACATCGTTCTCGTGAATGTTTGCGCTATCCAACAACAGGATCTTACAAACTTCCTCGGTTGAAGGCGTGCAATAAATTTTTCCGGTGAAACCCTCCTTAACCAATAAGGGCAAATTACCCGAATGATCAATATGAGCATGCGATAGAACCACACAATCGATCTCTGCCGGATCTACCCTCAAATGCCTGTTCAGCTGGTCGGTTTCTTTCCCCAATCCCTGATACAATCCACAGTCCAGCAAAATTCGTTTCCCTTTTGTGGTAATGATCATGTGCTTACTTCCTGTTACCGTTTCGGTGGCTCCTAAAAACTTTATTTCCATATATGAGTATAAGTGTAACCAATATTTACTTGAAAAACAATATTTAAATCAGCTATAATACTGACAAATTTCATGTTTTTAATTCAATACACCCTCTATTTTAGTAAAAACATTTTTATCATGAAAAGTATTATTTGTGGTTACGATTTTTCAGACGCATCAAAAAACGCCTTGCATCATGCGTGCCGTTTGGCCGATTTTTTTAATGCGAAACTAACAGTAGTTTATATCTATAACATTCCGGTTCCCATAACCGAATTTGGTTATATAGATGTTGGTGATGAAGTGATAAGAAATACGGCCGTTAAAGACCTCACCGTAATAAAAGAGCAAATATTAAAAGAACATGAATTGCTTGCAGGCGTTGATATTGTAGTTGAAACCGGCTTAGTGAATTACAAATTAAATAAACTGGCAAAGGATAAGGCCTGTGATCTTTTAATAATGGGAATTGATAATGAACAAAATTTTGTAAAGGAACATTTGCTTGGAAGCAGTTCAATTGATGAGGCAAGAGATTTTAGAATACCTGTATTGATCGTTCCTAAAAGTAGCGAAAGTAAAAAAATAAATTCCATTGCTTACGCTTGCGATTATAATTACAATTTCGTTGACTCCACCTCCCTTATACAGGTGAAGTATTTTGTGAATGTATTCAATGCCAAACTAAAGATCGTGCATGTACTTGAACCCAATCATGAATTAAATTTAGTGGAAGCTGAGAAAGATAAATTCATTGAACAAAAGCTTGAACACACCGAGCACCAAACATTTTTTGTTTATGAAAAAAGTGCTTCGGAAGGAATTACCAATTTTGTTCATGAGCATGATGTGGATATGATCATTGTTGAACCACAACACCGCAATTTTTTCAATAGGTTGTTTCACAAGAGCACAACTAAAGAATTGGCCTTTCATTTGAACAAGCCAATTTTAGCTATTCACGGAGATTAAGATCACTCCATCATTACCCGATCATCGCCATTAAAGTTTGGCGATTGGATACTTAGTACCTTTAAGGGTTTTTTGCCTTTAACGATCACAGAGTGAACGGTATTTTTTGGTATAAAAATAACGTCCCCCTCTTTGATCGTAAATTCTTTATCATTCAATTTCATTACACCTTCACCTTCCTGCACAATTACATGCTCGGTGTGCTTCAGGTGTTTATGAGCTTTAACTTCGCTTTTAATGATGATGCAAAAACTGCTTGCAAGGCTATCATTAAATAATGTTTTATTGGTTAAGCTGGTGTTACCCGGCTCAATACTTTCGGTATTAATAACATTAGGGTTTTGAGAAAAACCGCTTAAGGTTACAAACAATAAAACTATAAATGCAAAGTGTTTCATTTCATTAATTTGATTTGATTGGCTGTGCCTGAGGCGCAACTGTTGTTTGTGGCATTTGACCCAATAACTGTGGCGTGATCATAGGCAACAAACGTTTTGCTTCCTGGTGATTAGGATTTAGCATTAATGTTCTTTCCCACGCTTGTTTTGCATTCATGTACTTGCGTGAATTAAAGAAAGCGCCTCCTAAATTATACCAAGCTTCCGGATTGTTAGGTTCTAAGATGGTCCATTTATTGTACTCAATGGCAGCAGTATCCATATGACCACGGTTAAAGGCTATTGCGCCACGGTTTCTTAGATCGTTACCATATACCTGATAGTAATTTCTTAAGTAAGGGTTGTTAGGATACAAGCGCTCTGCATTTTTCCAATAATAAAGTGCTTCAAAATCTTTACGTAATTTAAAATACGCCAAACCTAAATTCAAGTATCCATTCACGTAACGCGGATGTAACTCAATGGCGTGTGATAAGAACTTGATACCTTTATAAAGCGCTGCTTCACGTTTTGTTTTATAACCACCTTCTTTCATCTCTTCATCGGTGATCTTTAATGTTCCGTTATAATCATTATAGCGTGTTGAATCTTGCCCAGGAATATTAATACCTGTTACCTCTTTTGTATCTGCTAAGTCAACCCAACGAGCACCGGCGTTACCTAACACCAATACCGAGTGAGGCATAGTTTTAACATCCTTCAAGAATAAGGTTACGTCATTCTTCCAGTCAAAATTACGCTCCCATGTTTTGCAACCAAATAAGAATCCAACAACCAAAACAATAACAGCTAATACCGAACGACGCACATTGATCTGAATATTTGCCAACTTATCAAATCCTTTTAAGATCAACCAAGCCAAGCCAATACAATAACCTATTGATGAATGGAAGATCAAACGTTCACCCATTGTAGCACCAATATCCATTAACACGTTACCAATCATTAACGCGAAAATAATGTAGGTCATTAAGGCAAAACCTAAAACGTGTTTCTTTAATGTGTAGTAAACCGCTGCAACTACCATTCCTATGTGTAACACAATAGATAACAAGAAATCCCAGCTTGTAAAATGACGATAAGGGATCGTGTTAAATGAATAGTCAGATGATAACGGATGAGGGAATACCAATAATCTTAAATACTTTAACAACACATAACCTTTAGTAGCAAAGCGCTCTTCGCCATTTGCCAATAAATAAGGGTTGTTCAAGATCTCTGTATCTGGCACACCCGGTTTTAATTTTACCGCCACCAAACGCATTGCTAAATAGATCAACATGATGAAATAGAACCAGCTCATTAATGTGTGGAAGTTCTTTTGTTTGTTGGTTCTTCCAATAACAAACACACCAAGCACTAAATACACAAACGGCCATAACCAGAACGAACGAATTGGTTTTGCTCCCGGTTTTGCGTGCATGTCAAAATCACGTTTCATGTACAGCATTAAAAACGCTGCTATCACAAACAAGCCACCAACAATTAAAACATTCTTAGCTTCTTTTGTTTTTAATAGATCCAACAATGCATCTTTTTTCAAGTACTTCATTGCATCAATATCATTCTCAGTGAATGTATAAACTGCTAATGGTAACAAGAACAATAAGAATACCGCGTACTCCTTAGATAACAATGCTAATAAGAACATAACAGACGCCCAGAAAAGATCTTTCCAGGTTTTGGTCTCTATATACTTAAAGGAATAAAGGAAGGTGAGCGAGACAAATATCAACGAGAAGATCTCGTCACGACTCTTTACGTTAGCGATCGCTTCTGAGTGAACCGGATGCATGGTAAAGATCAAGGCTGCTAAAAATGCCAGATCAGGATTTTTTCTGAAAAAGCATTTTGCGAATACTAAATACAAGAACACGCAACCTAAAGCAAAGGTCCAAATGTTATTAAAGTGACGAACTTTAGCACTGTATACCTGACAATCTACCTCATTAAATACACCATCAATATTCAAGTCTTCATCAAAATCATTTTTAAAGTTCTTGTTCAAATCCCAGCAATTGTAACACTCGTTACCTTGCACCACCCCATCGTTATTCACGTCCACAAAATCATTGTACTCAAAGTTTTCTTCGGGCCTGCCGCAATCAGAGGTATGTTTTACGGCTTTATTATCGAGCACCCCATTTTGGTTGAGATCGCGCACTTGCATATACAAACCGCTTCTGTAAGCGCCCAAAAACTCTTGCTCAACAGCAAAACTAACTACCGATAAAGGACGGTAACGACCACCGGCCAATTGGTCGGTAGCACACATACGACGGTAAAAACTCTCGTAGGCATCTTTTGTTAAAATGCCGGGAATACCGCGTACACCCTTTAAAACGTGATCGTTTTGGTGGATAATGATACCATCGTCCAACGCGTACTCACCGTTAATAGAGGTGATATAAAACACAAATCCTACAATACCTATAAGTATTGCGGCTATTTTTTGGTTAAGAAATGGAAAATAAGTGAACTTAGCGGTTAGCTCTGTAAACGCCGGTTGTTTTGCTTTTGTTTTGTTATCGCGTGCCATATTTAAAATCTATGCAAAATACAAAAATAATAGCAATTAACGTATTTAAAAACGAAATATGGTCTTTCTCAATAAATATTGTTAATTTGTAGTGGCAATGAAGCTGTTCAGGTCTAAATATATATTACTTTTTTTGGGACTTGCTTTGTTTTTGGCAGATATAGGCATTCTTCTTACCAAAACGCATACCATAGCCGATCTGGCCGAGCAAACATCCAAACAATTGGATACGAAGCTAGCCGAGATGCAGGCCGTGCTTGAAAAAGCCAAAGGTGGTGAGATGCAGACCTTTAATGGGCTTTATGCCAAGGAGCACATTGCAGTTTATGAATATGCCGATCAGCAATTAAACTATTGGAATAATTCACAAGTGCCCGTTCCGGCCCGACTGGGAAAGGAATTCAATAGCCAATTATGTAAATTAAGAAATGGTTATTATTTGGTTGCCAAGCAAAATAACGGCAACAAAACGCTTGTAACGCTCTGCCTCATCAAATCAAAGTACGATCTACAAAATGATTATTTAAAGAATAATTTTGCTGATTGGCTGGGTTTACCCGACGATCTGGGATTAAAACTAGAAAGCAAAGGCGATCATGATGTTAAGGTATCGGGGCAGTTCATGTTCTCGCTGAACGGAAGTGAAAGCAAATACCGCTCGCCATTTACCGTTATACTTTCCAGCATCATTTTATTTTTATGCATCATTTGCTTTTTACTTTTTGTGATTCAGCAAACAAAACTAAAACCAGTTTCGTTTTTGGTATTTGCCCAGGTGGCAGGCGTTTTGGCCATACGATTTGGACTAATGTATGTTAAATGGCCAAATTTTTTATACGAAAGTGATCTTTATAATCTTAGAATTTTTGGTAATGCGCAATCTTACTTTAACTCTTATTTGGGTGATGTGCTCATAAACTCCTTACTATTGGTTTGGTTAGCTGTTATAACGTATTACTGGTTAAAAAATGCAGAAGATAAAATTGCAAAGATCATCTTTAACGGCCTCACCATTGGTTTACTTTTTATTGCCCTGCAGTTTCACCATCATGTGATCAACAGCATTGTATCCAACTCCACCATTTCGTTCGATTTCATGAATTTGTTGCGATTATCGTGGTTTACCTACATTTCACTGATACCAATTATTTTAGCCAATTTGGCGGTATTGATCTTACTGTATGTGCTTATTAAATATTCCTTTTCAAAACAAAAGCAAGCATACCTTTTTTACCTGGCAATTACATTTGGTGTAATGCTGGTTTTAAATTTAACCATACCTTATAGTTTTTGGATCGAACGCTGGTGGTTTGTACCGGTGAGTTTATTGGTGCTTGCCATTGCTTATTTAAAAATTGAAAAGAATATTTTAGCAATTGGTTCGGTTCTATTGGCTGTAGCTTTGATCTCATCGGCCATTTTAAACTTTTATGTATCAAAGAACGAGGAACAAAATTTTAAGATCTATTCCGATAAGTTGATCGAAAGACAGGATGCCGTTTTGGAAAGTGAGTTCTACAACCTGTCAGAAAAAATTGAGACCAATGTTCCGCTTAATAATTTGAGTCAGTTTGTTGCCTTCAATGGCGATAAGGAGTTTTTACAATTGCTCAAACAAAATTTCTTTTTTGGATATTTTGATCGTTACAATATCGAATTCTCAATGTTTGACGAGAATTGCACGCCTTTAATTAAAAACACACAACCCATTTTACTCAACGAAGGTTTTTTTGAAGAACAGATACGTTACCAGTCTCTTGAAACTACAAGTCCGAATTTGTTTTTCATTGATCAATACAAACAAAACTCGCGATACATTGCAAGGGTGCAATTAGGAAAAAACAAATTGTATATTTTATTTGAACCAAAATTCTTTGAGGAGGTTGGCGCCTTTCCGGATCTGTTAATAGATGAGTCGCAAAAAAACCTGGTGAACTTGCGTAATTTGAGTTATG
>JBIKKW010000250.1:0-2838 GCA_044360115.1 Bacteroidia bacterium | reverse complement strand
GCATTGTAATTTATGATACGGATGATAACAGCATAAAAAAACTGAACCGTATAAACGGATTAAGCGATGTTGGTATTCGCTTATTAAGGGAAAATCCGCACAATAACCGCTTAATGGTCATTTACGATAATTCAAACATTGATATTATCACCAGTGATGATAAAGTACTCAATTACTCCGATCTGTTCAGGAAAAACTTTAGCGGTAAAAAAAATATAAATGAAGTTTATTACTCAGGGAAAATGGCTTATTTGGCTTGTGGTTTTGGAATTGCCTTGTTTGATACAGAAAAACTTGAGATCAAAGAAACTTATATTATTGGTCCGGGTGGCACCAACCTGGAAGTGTATCAAATAACCATGACAGATTCATTGATCTATGCGGCAACACCAAATGGTTTATTCCAATGTAATTACAAAACAAAGATCTTGAGCAACTATCAAAACTGGAAATTATCAAATCCTAGTTTACCAACAGGTACTTATGCAAACGTTGTTATATACAACAATACTTTACTTACATCATTTTCACCTTATAAACAAAGCGGATTATATGGGAAAGACACCATTTATATGTTCTCTAATAATACTTGGAGCAAATTCCCTTATTTAGGGCATCCTTATATTGTGAAAAAATTTAAAGTTTTTGGAGATAAATTAGGAATTGCTGAAACGTATGGAAGTTTATTTTTAAATACAAATTGGGCTATTTCTGCTTATATCACGCAATATTACAACAAATACACATTTGTTAATGACCTTTGTTTTGATGGCAATAATTACTGGATCGCTGATCAAGGAAATGGTTTAATAAAAACAGGAGGAAGTAATCCTTACTATGCACCAACATTTATACCCGTAAATGGCATTAATTCAAGCAACATCAGCAATATTGCTATTGAAAAAGGCAAAGTTGCTATTGCGCCAATAAACATTGAAAGCGGCGGTGGCGCAACGGGTTCTAAAGCAGGAATTGATATTAACATTAAAGGAGATTGGACCTATTTAAGAAGAGAGGGTACTACAGGTGATACACTCATTGATCTTTGCCATGTTTTAATCGATAAAAAAGATACAAGCAGGATGTGGGTTTCAAGCTGGGTGCAAGGTTTATTTGAATTTAAAAACAATCAATTTGTTAAAGCACATACCGGAAATACAACAGGCGGAGTGATCACACCGATATTGCCAAATTGGTGGCGTGTGAGTGGTAAAGACATGGACAAAGACGGTAACTTGTGGTTTGCCGTTAGTGACATTACAAAATATTTATGTGTTAAACGCACAGATGATGTTTTTCAAAGTTTTGCCTTTGATGGTGCTGCGCGATTTGTACGAAAAGTTTTTTGTGATAAGAATGATCAGATATGGATATTACATGAGCGCGACCAGGGATTAACCGTGTGCAAAGCAAATCGCAACCCGGGTAATTACAGCATTTCAAATTATAAGATACTTAATAAAAATGTTGGTTCAGGAAATCTAGGTTCAAATTCTGTTTTTTCAATTGCTGAAGATCAAGATGGTAAAATATGGGTTGGAACTTCAACCGGATTGCGTGTGTTCAATTCGCCAGGAAATATTTTTAACGGTGGTTCAGTTGATGGCGAACCTATAAAAATTGTGCAAGATGGCAATGTTGAATTACTTTTAGAAAGCGAAGTTGTTACTTGTATTGATGTTGATGGCGGAAATAATAAATGGATTGGAACCCAAGCCGGTGGCGTTTACTGCTTTAGTCCTGACGGTCAACGCCAATTACAGCATTTTACAACAGAAAACAGTCCGCTTTATTCAAATGAAGTTATTGATCTGAAATACAATGGTAAAACGGGTGATATTTTTATTGGTACCGGAATGGGTTTACAATCTTACAAAAGTGTGATCATGGATGGTAATGAAAATTACAGCGGTATCTACGCCTATCCAAACCCAATAAAACCAGGTTACACAGGCAATTTATACATTACAGGTTTAGTAGATAATTCCATTGTAAAGATCTCTGACGAATCAGGTAATTTTGTATGGGAAACCAAATCGCAAGGCGGCAGGGTTGAATGGCCACTCAAAACGTTTGCAGGTAACAAGGTAAGCTCCGGTGTTTACACCATATATGCAGCCACAACAACCGCCGAATTAAAAGCTGTTACAAAAGTATTAGTACTTAATTAATGCAAATTAAAGACAAAGCCATTGTTTTACAGTGTATCAAATATGCCGATAAAAAGCATATTGTAAAATTATTTACAAGGGAGCACGGGCTTGTAACCTGCATGGCAAGGATCTCAAATTCACATTCATCTAAGATCCGATCATCTTCATTAATGTCGTTGAATTTAATTGAAGCTGAAATAAATAAAAAAGAAAGTAAGGAAATGCAGTTGCTTACCGAAGCGAGTTGCTATTACATCTTTACAACGATCCATTCTGATTTTAAAAAATTAAGTGTTGTACAATTTATAAATGAAGTGCTGCAAAAAACCTTAAAGGATCAAACGAGCCAGCCTGAGCTGTTTGATTTCATTAGCAACAGCTTGATCTATTTAAATGAAACTGAAGAGAACATCTCCAATTTCCATCACTATTTTTTACTTACCATGCTTGAGTTTTTTGGCATAGAGCCAATAAATAATTTTGACGCTAGAAACAAATTCTTTGATTGCCGCGAAGGAAAATTTACACCTTATGAACTAGCCTATCCATTAGGTTTAAATGAAATAAGCTCTGCGGTTTTTAGCAGATCCCTTTCAGTAAATATTGCAAATGAAAAACTATCCAATAGCGAGCGCAGTAATTTATTGGACAGCATTTTAGCTTACTATAAAATACATTTACCCGG
>JBIKKW010000249.1:0-2842 GCA_044360115.1 Bacteroidia bacterium | reverse complement strand
TTTAGGATAAGCCAATGTTAATGCCGGATCACCTAATAAATGAAAGTTCGAATAAAAGAAGTTTTGTCCTAAATAATCTTTTGTGTTGCGAATAATATCGCCTAGCGCCGGCATTTTACCGTTATCCTGTTTTTTGAAAACATAATCAAACAAGCGGTTATTTAATGTTTCATTAAAGTTAGAGAAAGCCAAACGGCAGGTAGTAAGCATCGCGATCGATCCGCCCGCCGGATTAGTGAGACACATTTCACCGGCCGAAACACGGTCCGGGTCGTCATATCGACTAAACTCGCAAGTAGCAGTAATAAATAATGGTAAGCTGTTAAAGTTTTTCCAACTGTTGATGGTAGGAATATCAACAACACGTTCTGCTGAAAGACCAACTTCACCGCCATGTCCAGTGTAATTCATAATGAGGCAACCTTTGTTGATACGATCGTTAAAGGCCGCTTGCATATCCGGATAACGTTTTCCACCCGGCGTAGATAGACCTTTGTAAGCATCAATATAAACCTTATCAATGTTGTAAGAAGATGAAGCTAATTTTACTTTGTTGGAAAGGTTATCAGCTTGCGTCATGTGCAAAGCGCCATCACCATCGTCAGCGCAAAACAAGAGGTAGTTTCGCCAATCACCAAAAATTTGATTGGTTGTTCCTGTTGCACAGTTGTTGGTTGTTTCGCTAGGTAAACTTCCGGTGCGGTAATAATTTTCAATTTTATTTACCACATCATTGGCTTGTGTGATATTAGATGAAACAATTCGTCCAACACCAATGTCCATAAAGCCTGAGCTCTCGGCCAAATAACCTTCGTTCGGATCCATCAAGGTAAAGAAATCATCGGAAGCAACACTGTATATGTATGAAACAGAGTTCTCGGTTTCGTATGTTGGAATTAAATTAGTGTTACCAACTTTACCATTACGGTTGTAGTATGAACCGCGACCAAACAGTAATAAATATTTTGTGGGCTTGTTAATAGCATCACCACGTGTGTATAGCATACGCGTAAAATCACGAATTGCTGCCGCATCAATCTTACCACTGCTAAACTCGTTATAGATCTGCGAAGTAGTTACCACAACCGTTGTTAAACCTTCCATTTGCTGATGTAAGGAAGCTAAGCGGTTTGCATAAGGAATAAATTCGTTTGGTGCTACAATGATGTAATCTGCCTGTTGCAACGCGTGTAAGTTTTGGTTGGCAATGGTACCGTAATAAATTGGCTTAGGTAAATTATTATATGAGAACATCACGTATTCATTTAACGAATCGGCGTTTGCATTAAAGCTTAACGCGTTACCCGATGTTGAATAGGTCTGGTTGTATGGGTTAATGATATCACTCACATTCCAAATGGCAATGTTGGAAAATCCATTGGCGTTTAAATTGTAATTACAAACATTTCCTGTACCACTAATGCGCGAATCTCTGAAATTAAAGGTGCTGCCGTTAAAGGTTAATTCACGTCGAGCATTAATGGTAAATTTATCTAACCATCCAACGGTATTTGAAGTAAGCTTAGTAACATTCACATTGATGGCAGATGAGTTTGTGTTCAATGATTTTTTCTCATCAAATTTAATAGATGCGTAATCTGATAGGTAATTGGTGATGTCAATTCCAGGGCATGTAATATCCAGCACTAAGCCATTTGCCGATAAACGGTAGGTGTTATCAACGGTTCCTCTTCCTGCAAAAGTTGCTTCAACCCTAATGGTATCGTTTTGAATAAAATTGTTATCGTTAAAGGCGAAGTTGTAACTTGTAGTAACATCCATGTATTCGCCATACATGTTTCTGCCGCTTTTCACAAAGTTGATGTTGTCTACTTCATGATGATTGTAATAATCGTATGTTGAGGTGGAAATGTTCGGAGAGCCTAATGAACTTTGTGAACTGATGCGCTTGCCGGCACCAAGATCAAAAGTGATGTAGTAGAAAGATGTATCTGAAAAATAATTTCTGTAACCTGTAAAAATGGTTCCTTTTCCGGGGGCTTTTTTGGTCCAGCGTGTTGTGCCTTTTCCATAAAACAATACATAGTCCTCGCTATTAAAAACATTATCACTTTCGCCGATCACCTGTATCGCGTTTTCTTCGAGATCGTCGTATCTAAAATCACTGTTTCGCTCAGGTAATATTACGCCACCATTACCGTAAACCCTGATGTTTTTAGGGTTAATTGTTGAAATGCCAATACCGGCATTGGCAAAAAATGCAGCATCTAATTTGTATACGCCATCATTGGTAATGGCTATTTTGTACCATTTGCCGCTTGCTAATACCGAGTTGTTTTTAAAAGCAGCTGTTTTTGCTTTTTTAAGCGCAACATTTGGTTGTGTTTGCCAATCAATTTCATAATCAACCAACTCGTAAACTTCGCCATTCTCAGTAAGTTTGAACGGAACCAATTCACAGGTGTTTTGTAGATATTTTCCTGAAATTCCGGAACGATGTTTTATTTGAAATTCGTTAGTAAGAAATTTTGAGAAGGCATTTTTGATCACTTGGGCTGTAGAATTATCCAACAAAATAGTTTGTTTAACTTTAAGGGTTGGAATGGCAATTGAATTTAGTGCTGTTTTGAAATGTGAAACGTAATAAGGTAAGTTATAGCGGGCTGCATCATAAACCGCATTTTTAACAACTACTTTTTCAAAAGGGCTGGCATTTAATTTAACAATGTGAGATTGCTTTTGATCCTTTTTTTGAACCAAAAAGCCATTTTCAACCTCTATATTTTGCGAAAAACCGGCAAAATTGAGCGAAAAAAGGGATATATAGAGTAACTTTTTCATTAAAGAGACCGTAATAATAACAAATTAAAAACGCTTTTGT
>JBIKKW010000248.1:0-2849 GCA_044360115.1 Bacteroidia bacterium | reverse complement strand
TGAGCCATTGTGTATGTTATACAACGCACACTTGAATAACAAGGCAACCGAGGTAACGTATGATTTTGGTAACAACAAGATATTTAATGGTGATAGCATCATGATCTGTTTAGGTGCAGGCCAACATTACATGAAGATATCGGCAGTAGGCACAAACGGTTGTAAAGGCACAACTGAATACAGTGTTCCAATTACAGTACATCCAAAACCGGGTGCAGACTTTACTTGGGATCCACAAACGCCTAACACATCAAACAGTCAGGTTACCTTTATGCCAACAACCAGAAATGGTAGCGAGTTTACTTATGAGTGGCAGTTCACAAACAGCACAAATATTGGTGGTCCGGATACTGCATCAACAAAGAATCCTACTAAAATGTACGATAATAACGGCAGATTCCCTGTTATGTTAGTTGTGAAAAATGAAATGGGTTGTATTGACACAGTTTATAAGATCGTTGAGATCGAAGAAGATGTGAATGTTTACATTCCAAACACCTTTACACCAAACGATGATAACATCAATGATGTATTTAACATTAAAGGTATTGGTTTAAAATCTGAAGGTTACTATATGGAAGTATTCGACAGATGGGGTACTTTGGTTTATTCAACTAAGGATATTAACAAAGGATGGGACGGAACCGTTAAAGGTGTAAAAGCTACTGAAGGTGTTTACATTTACAAAGTAAGAGTAATTGGCGGTAATGGTGTTGGTAAGAAAGAATTCAAAGGCCATGTAACACTTTTAAAATAAATAGTTCTTTTTTTTGAAAAGGCTACCTTAGGGTAGCCTTTTTTATTTAATAATATCCCCATTTACTAATATCTCATCAAGCCCCCTTGTTTTTTATAAAAAAAGTGTTATTTTTAAGGGAATTTTCCTCATTTTGAGTGAAGCCTAGCGCATTTCTAGTAAGATGGCGTTATTGGTTATTCACAGATTGCGTAATTTTCTTTTTATAGACTAATTTAGCAGTAGGAAAAAGTATTTATTTAAATTATATAAAATGAAAAAATTAATTGGTTTAGTTGTAATGTTGATCGCTATTGGTTTTGGCGCAGAAGCTCAAGTAAATACTTGGGTGCCGGGAACTGTATGTTCAACCTGTATCGTAAACAGTAATTCTAACAATCCTAAAGGTGGTGGAAATAATCAGGTAATGAATGGAAATGGCACGATGGGGTTTACCTATTCCAATACTGCTTGCGGCTTAGGCTATGTTCAAGCTAGTAGAAGATTAGGTCGTCGTAATCCACTTAACGGTGCACCGCAGCCAGCGCAGTTTACTGTAACAGGTATACCTGCTTGTGCCATTATCGAGAAAGCTTTTTTATACACCGGTGGTTGCAGTGCTTCAGCAATTGCAATTAACGCCAATTTATTAGGCCCGGCTGCAAGTTCAGTGTTCCCAATGACTGTTATTGGTAACCATAGTGATAAATGCTGGGGTTATGGTGGAACCAGAAACTGGAGAGCAGATGTAACATCGGTTGTAACCGGTAATGGAACGTATACTTTATCAGGTATTCCTACCAACCCTCCAATTCCTGGTCAGGATATGGATGGTGCAACAATTCTTGTTATCTATCGCGATCCATTGCAATTATGGACAGGTCATGTGGTGATCGGTGATGGTTGTCAAGTTGGAATCGGTGGAACTCAAACCGGAAATGTAACCGGTTGGACATCGTGCGCTGCTTCAACAACTGCATCTGGTATGTATATCGTTAGTGATATGCAAAATGTTGGGGTATATAATATGCGAATGAATAACACGGTTAATAATTTCGTTTATCCTAATTTAGTTCAAAACTGGTGGGATTTTATTGCAGGAGCTGCAACGCCGGTAACTAATGGTCAAAACAGTTTACCATATGGTATGACATCTGCAGGTGATTGCTATAACATTGTAATGGCCGGCTTATACTGGCAAACAAGTTGTAATACCTGTGTAGTAACAGGTATTGCCAATGCAACAGCAACAACGAATGGACCAATTTGTCAGAATAGTCAATTGAATTTGAACGTTGTACATAATGCAACTACAGCGTGTACGTTTACTTGGACAGGCCCGAACAGTTTCTCATCAACGGCACAAAACACTTTGATCGCCAATGCACAACCAAGTGTAAGTGGTATTTATACAGTAGTAGTAGAGCCGGCAGGATCATGCAGGATCACGCGCACAGTAGAAGTGAATGTATATCCAAATCCTACGATAACTGCTTTATCAAATAATGGCCCAATATGTCAGGGAAGCACATTGAATATTGGCGCAACAGCTAACACAAGTGCAACTGCTGTTTTTGCGTGGAGTGGTCCAAATGCTTTCACTGCAAATACACTCAGTACATCCATTAATAATGTTCAGCCAATAGCAACGGGCTTCTATACACTCACGGTCACGAACACCTATACAGGCGCACCATATACAACCAATAACCAAACATTAACCTGTGCGGTAAGTGCGCAAAATAGTGCGGCAGTAGTGCCGGTTGCATCATTGAATGTTGTGCCATTCTACACTTTATGTGCAGGCTCAAACCTGGCATTAACAGCAAGTGCAGCAGGAGCAACTTCATTTAGTTGGACCAGCTCACATCCTGCACCGGGTACTTTCACATCTACCTTGCAAAATCCGTTGATCAACAACTTGGTTCCTGCAAACTCAGGGGACTATTCGGTAACGGCTTATTATACAAGTTCACAAACAACCTTAGTGTGTACTTCAAACGCTGTAACAAACGTATCAGTAGTACCAAAGAGTCCGGTAACAGCCTTCAGTTCAGCGAATGTATGCCAGAATGGAGTAGGAACCTTCTCGGCGAATGCCTTAGGTGCATCA
>JBIKKW010000247.1:0-2868 GCA_044360115.1 Bacteroidia bacterium | reverse complement strand
GTTTGGCACGTTTCAAGAAGAAGAAGAAAAAGATCCGGTTAAATACGGCTTAACCACCAATATAAAAACATATCATCCCGGAAAAATGGTTTTTCATGAATGGATCAATATTTTTAAAGATCTGAAAAAGAAATGTTCAATAAAGGATAAACTTCTATACGTATTCGGACCTCCGGGATGGAGCCATGATGGTTCAACCAAAACCAGTTCACAATTGCGTGCCGAGTTAAAAGATTAACGCGCATGTCAGATCAATCACGCCTCATTCATTTAAAAAAGTTACTTCAAATTGAACGTGATGAAGATTATAAATTGTATAAAGAGCAATTTTTAAAGGCAAATATTGAAACACGCCGTAAGAATGGACTCACCTGGTATCCGATAAAGATCAATAATTCAGAATTAGGATATGGTGATATGTTGCAGGTAGAAGTTGAACGCACCTCGCATATCGAATTGCCGCATCAGTTTTCGGTGGGCAAAAACATCTCTCTTTTTACAAATGCAAGTGATGAGCATCACGAGTTTGGTGGCGTTATTAAAGCCATCAATAAAAATGTGATCAAAATTATTTTTCCTACTGAGGAATTACCCGATTGGGCTTATGATGGTAAGCTAGGTATAAACACTCAGTTTGATGAGAATTCATATACCGAAATGCAAAAGGCATTAGATCAAGTGATAAATGCCCGAAGTAACAGAGTTGCCGAATTGCGCGATATTATTGAAAGTAAACAAGAAGCCAGTTTCGAAAAAAACAAATTAACTAGTCCTGTTTTGCATTTGAATCCATCACAAAACAAAGCAGTTGAATTGATATTGAATACCAATGATTACGGGGTAGTGCATGGACCTCCGGGCACCGGTAAAACAACTACTTTGGTGGAGGCTATTCGTTTAACATTACAAACCGAAAAACAGGTTTTAGTTTGCGCGCCAACAAATACAGCTGTTGATCTGCTTTGCGAAAAAATGATTAAACTAGGTTTGAATGTTTTGCGTTTAGGACATCCTGCACGTATTTCGGAAGAACTCCAGAGTACCTCCGTAGATGGAAAGGTAACACAATCGAGTTATTATAAAGATGTAAAGAATTTGCGACGAAATGCAGAGGAGTATTTTCGAATGGCCGGAAAATACAAGCGTGTGTTTGGAAAAGAGGAAGCTCAACAGCGAACTGCTTATTACACCGAAGCGAAGAACTGTTTAAAGGAAGCACGTTTGTTGGAAGATTTTATTGTTGACAGTTTATTTAATGAAGCACAAGTAATTTGTTGCACGCCGGTAACCAGCACAAATCGTTCGCTTACCAAACGAACTTTTAATACGTTGTTTTTTGATGAGGCCTCACAAGCTTTGGAACCAATGGTATGGATACCGCTTTTAAAATGCAAGCGGTTGATCTTATGTGGCGATCATTGCCAGTTACCGCCCGTAGTAAAAAGTAAGGAAGCGGCAAAAGAAGGTTTGGGTATTACCTTACTCGATCGTTGCATAAAAAATGATAAGGCTGTTGCACTATTGGATAGACAGTATCGGATGAATACGGCTATAATGGCCTTTAGTAATTTGATATTTTACGATAATAAATTAGTGGCCGATGAGTCGGTAGCGGATGGCCAATTAATTAATGACGATAATGAAGTATGTAACAAAACCATAGAGTTTGTTGATACCGCAGGTTGTGGATTCAATGAAGTGCAAAATCCCGAGTCATTAAGTTTCTCTAATCAACAGGAAGGCGATCTGGTTTTTAAGCACTTAAAGCTATTGTTGGAAAACTATGCGCAGTATGAAACTGCTGATCGAATTTCCATTGGTGTGATCACGCCCTATAAAGAACAAATGGAATGGTTAAGGGAAAATCAAAATGAATATGATCTGAATTTTGATAAGGTTGAACATTTTCAAATTAAAACCGTTGATGGTTTCCAAGGTGAAGAGCGAGATGTGATCTATATAAGTTTGGTACGAAGTAATGATGAGCAGGAAATTGGTTTTTTAAATGATCTTCGAAGAATGAATGTGGCATTAACTCGCGCTAAGAAAAAATTAGTAGTGGTTGGTGATAGCGCAACAATTGGAAATAATTTGTTCTATAAACAATTTATCGACTATTGCGAAGGAAAAGGTTTTTACCGCTCTGCCTGGGATTTTGCAGAATATTAGTTACTTCTTTAGGTATTCGTAGATCATGGATATGATATCCTGATCAATTGTTTCATCGAATTTTCGTGCAAATAATGCTTTTGAATGCAGGATATCTTCAAGATCATCTTTTCGCAAAGTTCGCGGATACTCGGGTCCCTTGCTCCAGTTAAAATACCTCAAAGTGTCATTCTCACATGTTTGTGCCAATGATGAGTTCAATAAAATGGTTTGGAAAAACAGTTCGTCTGCACAATTTGTGAATTTGAATCGCTTCAAATAACCAGGGTTTTTGCTAATGTAATCTAAAATTAGTTCTACGGCATTTGCGTTTAAATTGGTCCAATTTGCGCCTCCATAATACTGTTTGTCAATTTTTCGATGTGTAAATTTTAAACGCTTTATCCAATGCGTTAATTTGCCAAAGACCTTACCAATAAATATAGAATTGCTTTTAAAGTAGTAATATTTAATTCGCTCTAAACCACCTTCTGAATTCCACCATTTTATTGGTAATGGGTTGTATTCAAGAAACTGTTTGTCGGGGTTAGATTCAAAGAATGAAATGATCTCTTTATTAGTTTTGATCGGCAAATCTTGCCCGCTAATGAGAATGTAACGGTCGTATTTTTTAAGATAAGCAGTTTTAAAAAGTTCTAATGTGGCTTTTATTTGATTATAACTACCCCAGTAAACTTTTGAACGTTTAATAAAAGTTGC
>JBIKKW010000246.1:0-2881 GCA_044360115.1 Bacteroidia bacterium | reverse complement strand
GGACTACCCACACGGGTCATCGCGCAACGGAAACCTAACCAAGCTGTAGCCTGACGTTGGTCTAAGAAACGACGCGTTCCTGGATTTAAGAAGTATGCACGATCTCTCCAGCTACCACCTTTGATAACACGTGCTTTATCGTTAATTAAAGATGTTCTTGCATATTCGTACATCATCTTATCAGATTTGTCACCATATGCATCTTCACCAGCTTCATAATAGATACTTGAGTTAACATCACCATCTAAGTAGTTGATGTAATCAGCAGTTTTGTAATTTCTACGCTCATCTAAGTTATCAGTAGCAACTGCAACCGATACCTGACGCCATTGTACACGGCCCGGGATATCTGATTTTCCTTCAGGAGTTGCGTTGTTATTGTTATTAGGATCTTTGCTCATTACAGTTAAAACGCTATCAGTAACCTCAGCAGTTTCACCACTCACACCATGTTGGCTAGGAGGGTTAACTTTGTGGTTAAACTTTTGGTAAACCGGACCATCAACGTTCGTTAAGATCTCACCACCTAAGCCACCAATTAAAGTTGTACTATCACGCATTTGAGTAGTAAAAATGTTACCACGGAAAGGACGGAACTCATCTGCATCCTGACCAGTGTTAGGACGGTAAACGTCCATTACCCACTCCGTTACGTTACCAGCCATATTATACAAGCCGTAATCGTTTGGCCAGTATGAATAAACAGGAGCAGTAACATCGGCGTTATCATTCAAGAAACCTGCAGTACCCATGTAATCACCGGCACCACGTACAAAGTTAGCATTGATCTGACCAATGTATTTGTCAGTAGCATTACGAACACCATGACCATTCCAAGGGTAGATACGACGATCAGTGATACGCTCACCAATTGTGTTACCAATTAAACCGTAAGCAGCATATTCCCACTCAGCTTCTGTCGGTAGGCGGTACTTCGGTAAAAAGATACCATCTTCCATACGCACATCTCGCTCCGGGTTTTGCTCATCAAATGAAGGTAATTTTTGTTTTAACTGACCTTGCCATTTACCTGATAAATAAGCTTCAGTTGAAAAATAATCCTGATCAGAAGGACTTGGCGTATGCTCCAATAAACCTTCACGAACTAAAATAAACTCGTTTACGCGATCGGTTCTCCAAGCACAAAAATCATTTGCTTGTAACCAGTTAACACCTACCACAGGATAATCACGGTAAGCAGGGTGACGTAAATAATACTCTACATAAGGCTCATTATAAGCTAATTTTTCACGCCATACTAATGTATCGGGTAAAGCCTTATAATAAATATCAGGGAAAGTTGGACCGAATACACGACCTGTCCAATATAAGTATTCCAAATACGAGAAGTTACTAACCTCTGTTTCATCCATATAGAAAGATGATACGGTTACCTTTCTCGGAACGTTATTCCATTCATAGGTAACGTCTTGCTCAGTACGACCCATTGTAAAGGCACCACCCTCGATCAAAACAAGTCCCGGACCGGTCTCTTGTTCTTCATAAGGTACTTTTTCAAATCCACCGTTCGTTGGATCGTTGTATGCCCATCCGGTAACCGGTGAGCGTTCCTGAGTACATGAAACCAAAACAACCGCCATAATAGCAGTTAATGTTTTACGGTTTTTTATCCACTTCATATTCATAGTATCTAACTATATTTAAAACGCTATAACGTTATATAATTTAAAAGGTTACAAAAAATCTTAAAAAGATGGGCAACTGATGGTTCTGTATTTTTTGCGCTTAGGCTTACATTCGAACTGGATCTGTAAAGAGATTTCGTGCGATCCTGCGGTGTTACCACTTAATTTTGAGACAGTTACGTCGTAACTATAACCAAATTTAAAGTTGTTGTTTTGTAAACCGATCAAGGCAATTACAGCATCCATATTACGGTACCATAAACCTGCAACAAAAGCTCCCTTAACATAATACAAACCTAAATTTAACTGTTGGAATTTTTGTTGTGCCTGAAATAAAACATTTGGGGACAAATAACTTTCGTTACCTTTTTCTAATGGAATGATCATTCCGGCATGACCAGTGAATTTAGCCGGTAATTTAGATTGACCTAACAATCCTTCATCCGGCTGTGTAATGTGGTGAGCCGCAAAACCAAAGAAATAATTTTTGCTATAACCTAAAACACCTGCTGAGAAATCGGCATTTGCTTTTTTAGCTGAAGGAACGATCTCAGAAGTATTCCAAACGAAACCACGACGTGCATCGATCATATCACCGAAGTTCAAACGACCTCTATCTAAAGTTTTCTGGAAATAAGTAGCCTGAATACCAAATTTTAATGAAAATTCGCGGTTAATTGCGGCATGGTAAGAGTAAACTAAACTGGCGTTGGTGTTACGTAAAGTACCTCTGGCCTGATCATCACTCATCACAATAACGCCCAATCCACCCGACATAAAATCAAAGTGCTGGTCGTAAGAAGCTGAATAAGTTACGTAGGTTCCTGATAAGTTTGGCCATTGGTTACGGTAGTTCATACAAACGCGAGCACAACGTGCAGTACCAGCAAATGCGGGATTTAAATATAATGGGTTCGCGTAAAACTGCGTAAACTGAGGATCCTGAGCCTTCAAGTCGCTTATAACTGCTGTAAATACAAGCAATATTAAAAAAATTCTTTTAGTCATAAATTAGATTTACCAATCCTACCTTACAAATATAATAATGTATTTTTAAAAACAAAAACATTTTCTTAACAATATTTTACTTACAAAAGCGTTTTTAATTTGTTATTATTACGGTCTCTTTAATGAAAAAGTTACTCTATATATCCCTTTTTTCGCTCAATTTTGCCGGTTTTTCGCAAAATATAGAGGTTGAAAATGGCTTTTTGGTCCAAAAAAAGGATCAAAAG
>JBIKKW010000022.1:0-28625 GCA_044360115.1 Bacteroidia bacterium | reverse complement strand
ATATTGTTAAAGCTAATGGTGTAACCTTAACGGATGTTCATGGCAAAACCTATATCGATCTTATAAGCGGTATCTCGGTTAGTAATATTGGGCATTGCCATCCTGAAGTAGTTAATGCCATTAAAGGGCAATCCGAAAAATACATGCATTTGATGGTGTATGGGGAGTTCAATCAAGGTCCGCAAGTGCAATATGCCAGCTTACTTACATCTGTTTTACCGTCAACACTCAATAGCGTTTATTATACCACCGGTGGTAGCGAAGCAATTGAAGGCGCTATGAAATTAGCAAAACGTAAAACTGGCAGAAGCGAGATCATCTCATATAAAAATGCCTATCACGGCAGTACTCAGGGTGCATTGAGTTTAATGGGAGATGAAAGTTTTAAAAATGCATTCAGACCATTACTACCCGGTATCAAGCAAATACAATTTAATGACGAGAACGACCTTGCAACAATCACCAATAAAACGGCAGCAGTTGTTATTGAACTTATACAAGGAGAAGCAGGAGTACGTAAAATGGATAAATCCTATTTACAGAAGCTAAAAAAACGCTGTGATGAAAATGGGGTATTGGTTGTGGTTGATGAAATTCAAACCGGATTTGGACGAACAGGTACTTTATTCGCGTTTGAACAATATGGTGTTGTTCCTGATATTTTATGTATTGCCAAAGGGATGGGTGGGGGATTACCAATTGGCGCATTTGTAGCTGATAAAAAATTAATGCAGAATTTAACCCATGATCCTATTTTAGGGCATATTAATACTTTTGGTGGAAATGCTGTTTGCACGGCTGCAGCAATTGCAACATTAAATGTGGTTTTAAAAAATAATTTAGCCAAGCGTGCCAATGAAATTGAACAGATCATCAAACAAAAATTAATTCACAAACACATTAAGGAAGTTCGTGTTGTTGGTGCTTTGGGTGCTGTTGATATGGGTAACGAAGAATTGAATTTTAAGTTTTGTAAGTTGTTGATCGAAAATGGCGTTATAACCGATTGGTTCTTGTTTTGCTCATCGGCCTTTAGAATTGCGCCGCCGCTTACAATTACGAATGCTGAACTTGAAATGGCGTGTGATCAAATTTTAACGACGTTGGATCAATTGTAAGGTAACTATTACATTAAAACTCCTGACTGAAGCCGATCAAAAAGCCGTTGCCAAGTTTGTTGTTTTCTTTAAAGGAGATCACATAATCCAATCTAACAACTTTAAAGATGTTTTTTATGGCAAAGTTCAACTCAAAATAATGGTCAACTTTATCGTTTACCAAAGCTTTAAAACCAACCACTTCCTGAATAAATAGTTTATTTACCAAAGGGATCTTATTAAAAATAAATCCGTTAAAATGGTGTTCGGTGTGAAATTCAGCATACCAGTTTTTGGTACTTAAGCCGTAATAAGGTAATAGTTTGAAGGAGTTCAGATAATCTGTATTGGCAATGATCGTTTGGTTTCCGCTAAAGTGTTTGTAATCCATGTAATAGATCTTATTCAAACGAACATAATAGCCGCCTTTTAAATTGTATTTAAACTCACCAAATAAGCCAAAGTCAATATCATCATGAATGTTCAAACCTAGTAGGTCAAAATCTGCAGATGATGCATTGATCGGAATGGCTTTTCGGTATAAAAACGAAATACGTGGATACTTGTTCTCTGCATAAAAACGATCGCCTGCCACATTATAATAACGTTGTTTAAAACGGATATTAAAATTGAGGTCAAATAATAAAATGTTGTTCTTCTTAAAAACCGAATCTTCCGTATTTACATGAAGCGGATCATTAGACGTGAACAACTTGTTCTTGTCATCCAATATCAAAGTAGATGTGGTGTTCTTTAAAGGCGCTCTCTCAATGTATTTCAGATCCACACGTCCGTTCAAACCCTTTGCCAATTCGGTTCTAAAGAAAACACCGGCACCGGTCTCTTTATAAACCTTCATGTAATTTTCATTTAAAAACAAGGTGTAAACCGAGTTGATCAAAGGCGCAATAGGATCGCGGTTATTATATTGTTCAACAATACTTTTAGCGCTCAATCCAAAGCTTCTGAATTTATTGTGGTTAAATAAATACCGCCAATCTATTTCACCACCCAACAGTTTATTGCTAAAGCCGTAACGCGCTTTGCCATTCAATTGATGTATTCGCAGATCGTCGTAGCTTTTGGTGAGATTAAAGTTATAACTCAGGTTTAATCCCTCAACGGTGTTGTATTGTATTCCGGCATCAGCAATTCCGGGCATGTTGATACTTAATTTCTTATTTCTTTTTGTATAATTATAACCGTTCACAATATCCGACAGTTCAAAACGGTTACGCTTTCTGTCTACAGAATCAATGTATCTTGGATCTTCAACGATCTTGGCCACACTATCTTTTTTACGGTAATCTTTTCGTTCTTCTTCTGTTAATGGAATTGGGCGGTTCTGTTCCCAAAAGGCACTGTCTTTTTTATTGGCACCTTTCTCAATTCTCACCAATTCATCACTAAAGAATTTTTTATCGTAATTGGGTTTTAAATTGTAGTTATTTAAAATGGTATTAAAATAACCATCGCCGGTAAATCCGAAAATGGTAAATGAGAATCCCATGTTTGATGAGGCCGGGAGCCAAATGCTATCGCCAGCAACCGGCGTAAAAATTTGTTTCACCGTTATGGTATCCACAAAATTGATCTTGTTTTGTTTAGTTAAAAACAAATTTACGCTTGTTAGTCGCCATGTGTTTTCTTGAATATAAATGATCCCTGAAAACACCGGGTCATTCGATCTTTTGGGGATCACCTGTATCTTATTGATCTCCTTACCATCTTCATAATACGAACCAAGTAATTTGTAATTGTAGTAAATAAAAGCATTCTCATTAATGGGCGATACAAACGGACGATTACTTACATCCTTCATCTCAATAAGATTTTCGTAAAAGTTGTAATTCAAATAACGGTACTGGTTAAAGCTAAATGCCCTACTCGAACCACTAACACGGCTGCTTAGCATCACTTCTTTTATCTTATCGGGTTTTTGATAATAAAACTCGCTTTGGCTTTCTGATAGATAAACCACGCCTAACAAACTGCTTGAATCTTTTATTTCCTTGTTTGCCATTTTAATGAATTTCATCACATTCTTTGAAATATGCTTCAAGCGTTGCAAGCCTTTTATATAGGTGTTGCACGAATAATCATCAACCTGACTTAAATAATATTTTCTTTTTTTAATAGCTTTTCTAATGATGATATCTGCCGGATTTTCACCTGCATTTACCACAACTTCCTTTAACGATACCCCTTCGTTTTGCAGGGTAATGTTTAAAGTTTTGTTTTGATCGATACTTACCTTTTGGATCTTTTTAGCGTATCCCACGTATTGAAAAACCAATTCGTAATCTCCACCGGCAAGTTTTAATGAATAGTCGCCCTCTTCATTACTATTGGTTCCTATGGTTGTTCCCTTAACATAAACGGTTGCAAAGGGGAGTGGCTCGTTGGCGTTGTTGGTAATTTTGCCGCTAATGTAAAACGATTGAGCAATATGAAATTGAAATATGAAAAGGGCTAAAACGCCAAACCATATACCTTTATTTTTTCTCATAAAGTGTAAAGGCATAGGAAATAATATTGGCGCCCATTTTTAATGCTTTTGTGCGAGCCTCTTCACTGTCGTTATGAATTTCAGCATTTTCCCAACCATCACCAAGGTCGCATTCAAAATCATAAAAACAAACTAATTTTCCGTTATAGATCAAACCTAAACCTTTTGGTGACTTATTATCATGTTCGTGAATTTTGGGTAATCCGTTAGGGAAATCAAATTTTTGGTGATAGATAGGATGGTTAAATGGTAGTTCTACAAAATCCAATTCAGGAAACACTTTTTTCATTTGTAAACGAATGAACTGATCCATTCCGTAATTATCTGAAATATGCAAAAAGCCTCCGGCCATAAGGTATTTGCGAAGATTTTCAGATTCCTGCATGTTAAAGATCACATTGCCGTGCCCGGTCATATGGACAAAAGGATAATTAAAAATTTCGGTACTACCGGCCTCAACAACGGCCTGCTCAGGATTAATGTTTGTTTTTAATTGGGTATTACAATACTTAATAAGATTGGGAACCGACGTTTCTAAATTTGCATACCAATCGCCGCCGCCATTGTATTTTAATACCGCAATTTGATAGGTAAACGGTGGTGTAGTGGTAAACGAAGAAAAAAGTATAGTTATTGCAATAAAAAGACCGCAAAGAGGTATGTATCTTTTTTTAAACGTCATCTTATAAAATTACGCATTTTTATAAAATCCAACTAATTCAATGGCTTGTTTAGCTTCCAATACATCATGAACACGAAGTATTTTAGCACCATTTAACAAAGCAATGGTATGTAAAACGGTTGTGCCGTTCAAAGCCGTAACCGGATTGGTGTGTATCACTTTATTGATCATGCTTTTTCGAGAGATACCCGCTAGAATAGGGTAACCCAGTTCATTAAAACCGTTCATATGTTTTAATAATTGGTAGTTATGTTGGAGGTTCTTACCAAATCCAAATCCAACATCTAAAATCAGCTTATGAAAGTTAAGGTCTTCAAGTTCCTTTATTTTGGTTTTGAATTCCAATTTTACTTCCTCAACAACATTATTGTAAAAAGGTTCATTTTGCATTGTAGACGGATCACCCTTCATATGCATTAAAATATAAGGCACTTGCAATTCGGCCATGGTTTTGAACATGTTTGCATCCAAATTCCCACCCGATATATCGTTTATTATTTCTGCGCCGTTGGCTACACTTCTTTTTGCGATCTCACTTCGGTAAGTGTCAATGGAAATGATCACATTCGGAAATTCATTTCTGATCGTTTGCAAAGGAGCCTCTAAACGCTTCCATTCCTCTTCAATTTCTAAGGCAACAGCACCCGGACGTGAACTTGCGGCGCCAATATCAATAATGTTTGCTCCGGCTTTTATCTTTTCTTTTACATCGGCTAAAATGTCGTTTAAATTATCGTATTTGCCGCCATCATAAAAGCTATCGGGCGTTAAATTAACGATAGCCATTATCTGTGGTTGTTCAAAATTTATTGTTTTTCCGTTGACTGTATATATCATTATTGTTAACTTTAATGCTTTATGCAAAACACATCAACTCAATACGACGCGGCCATAAAACTATGCAAAGATATCTTTTTAAAGAAAATGAAAGATTATGGCACTGCATGGCGAAATTTACGACCAACTTCACTAACCGACCAGATCTTTATAAAAGCTCAGAGAATTAAAAGTATCGAAGAAAAAGGTACGCAAAAAGTAGGTGATGATATCAAAGGCGAATATATTGGAATCATTAATTACTGCATCATTTCTCTTATACAACTTGAATTGGAAAATGATCCGAGAATGGAGTTGCCTTACGAAGAGGTAGAGAATTTATATAATAAGTATGCCGCGCAAACCAAAAAATTAATGGAAGATAAGAACCACGATTATGGTGAGGCATGGCGCGATATGCGCATCAGCAGTTTAACTGATCTGATATTGATGAAAATTTTTCGTGTAAAACAAATTGAGGATAATAAAGGAAAAACCATTATTAGTGAAGGTGTGGATGCAAATTACATGGATATGCTTAATTATAGTGTGTTTGCATTAATACGATTGAATGCGTAAGGTATACTTAATATTAGCATTAACTATTCAGTTCTTATTTAGCTTCTCGGTTAATATTGATTCGGTTTTTATTAAACTGAATAAAGCTAAGAACGATAGTGTTAAGATCGATCTTTTATATCGCTCTTCTCTCAATAAAAAAATTCCGGCTCGTATAACCGATTCCTTATTTAATGTTCTTCAATCCTTTAAATCGGCAAAAAATTGTGACATGCGATCTTATGCGTGGATAAAGATTGGATTGTATTATAATGAATTGGAGCAACCTAATTCATCTATTGAAAATTTGATCAGAAGTTTAAAAGTGGCAGATAGTTGCCAAAATGAACGAATGCAAATGCTTTCGAGGTATTGGTTATCGTTCGTTAATAAAACAAATGAAAATTTTTCTGACGCTAAAGAACATGCCTATCAATCTATTCAACTGGCAAAAAAACTAAAGGACTCAACCATTTTAGCTAATAACTATACTTTATTGGGAAACATGTTCAAAACCGAAATGAAGTTAGATTCGGCACTCATGTATCATACCAAAGCACTTGATATAAGAGAGAATTCAAAAGATCTGCGTGAATTAGCTTTAACGTATAACAATCTTGGTCTGGTATACAAGAATATGAAAGTATTCAATAAAGCCCTTGACTATTTGAGGTTGTCTCTTACTTTAAAAATGAAGGTTGAAAAATCGAGTATTTACGGGCCTTATAACAATATTGGTATTGTGTTTAAGAACATGGGGAATTATGATAGTGCCATTTTTTACGGCAATTTGGTAATTAAAGAGGCTCTTAAATATAAAAAGTCAAAGGCTTTGGGTGAAGGTGTATCTTCTTTAGCAGAAGCCTACGAAGGTAAAAAGGATTACAAGAAAGCAACACATTATTATAGCAGATTAAGAACCATTACGGATTCGGTAAATAAAGAAGGAATTAATTCAAAGATATCTGACCTGCAATCGCGATATGAAAGCGATAAAAAGGATTCGGATTTGAAGTTAAAAGAAGAATCATTGCGTACTGCCGAAGCATTGAATTCTCGTAAAAACATCATGATCAGCTTATCGGTTGTTGCCTTATTAATGGCAATAATTGCTTCTGTGTTTATTTTCAGAAGCTATAAACAAAGTAAACGTAATGCCTTACAATTGAGTTTTAAAAATAAGGTGATCGAAGAAAAAAACAAAGAGATCACCGATAGCATCAATTACGCTAAAAACATTCAGCAAAGTTTAATTACCAGTGAAAAAGTATTTACAGAGAATTTAAAGGATCATTTTATTCTTTATTTACCAAAGGATATTGTAAGGGGTGATTTTTATTGGGCCCAAAAGATCGGAGAAGAGTTTATTATAATGTGTGCCGATTGTACGGGGCATGGTGTACCCGGAGCGTTCATGAGTTTAATGGGTATTGGTAATCTAAAGGAACTAGTTAATCAAAAACAACTTACACGACCGGATGTGATTTTAAATGAATTACGTGAACGAATTATTGAGAGTTTTGGAATGAGTAATAATAAGGATGGAATGGATGCCTCATTATTGAAGTTAAATGGATTTCAAATGCAAGTAGCTGCTGCAAATAACCCAATTTGGATCATCAGGAATAATGAGAATTTAGTGGTCAAACCTGATAAGTTTCCGGTTGGAAATTACCTTGGAGAATTATCCCCCTTTTCATTAAATACAATTCAGTTACAAACCAATGATCTTGTGTTGATGTATACCGATGGCTATGCCGATCAATTTGGTGGACCAAATAATAAAAAGCACAAAAACAAAGCCATTGAAAAATTAATTCTTGATAATCATCATTTACCATTAGATAAGATCCAACAATTGCTGTTAAATAATTTCCAGCAATGGAAAGGAACAAATGAGCAAGTAGATGATGTATTGGTTATTGGATTCAGAGTATAGCCTCATTATTGTTTTATAATTTTTTATCAGCGCCGTATAAAAAAAATATTATATTTATACTGATTATGAATAAACTCAGTATAAAACGCATTATCCTATTATTAACCTTATTTAATCAAATTGCCTTTGCGCAAATTACGCAAACGGTTAAAGGTAAAGTGGTTGATAAGCCAACAGGGATTGGTTTACCCGGTGTGATCGTTAAAATAAAAGGTGATCAAAGCAATAAACTTGCTGCCAGCACCGATGCCAATGGTGTTTACAAAATTGCCGGTGTACCTATTGGTCGCCAAACCATTGTGTTCACCATGATGGGATATAAGACCAGAGTTTTAACCGACCAGATCATTACTTCCGGTAAGGAGTTTTATTTGGAAGTGGAAATGGATGAAAGTGCCGTTGATATAGCCGAAGTAGAGGTAAATGCTTCTGAACAAAAAAATGATGATGTACTTACCATGCAATCCATAAATGTAAAATCCTTTAACCTCGAAGAAACAGAACGATATCCGGGTTCGCGACAAGATCCTGCACGTGCTGCACAAAACTTTGCAGGTGTTCAAGGAAATAACGATTCACGTAATGATATTGTTGTAAGAGGGAATAGTCCATCCGGTTTATTATGGCGTTTAGAGGAAGTGGATATCCCTAATCCCAATCACTTTGCTGTTGCCGGTTCAGCTGGCGGACCGCAAAGTTTGATCAATAATAAATATTTGGCCAATAGCGATTTTTACACAGGCGCATTTCCTGCAAATTATGGTAACGCTTTAGGTGCCGTATTTGATCTTAAAATGCGAAACGGAAATAATGAAAAACATGAACGTACGGCTCAGCTTGGTTTTTTAGGAACCGAATTAGCGGTTGAAGGTCCATTGAATAAAAATACCGGATCCAGTTATTTGATCGCTTATCGTTATTCTACTTTAAAATTATTTTCGGCTGTTAACTTTAAATTAGGTACCAGTGCCGTTCCGGGTTATCAGGATATTGGTTACCGTTTTAATTTCCCTACTAAAAAAGCCGGTGTGTTTAGCTTTAGCGGTATAGGTGGTTTAAGTGCCATTGATATTATTTTAAGTAAGGATACGGTTCGTCCGAAAGAACTGTATGGCGATCAAAACCGCGATCAATTGTTCAGAACAAATATGGGTGTGGCTATTTTAAGTCATATCTATTCAATTAATTCAAAAACATTGATGAAAACAACATTGGCATACAGCGGCCAGGGTGTGAATTCAAAACATTATCAGGTTGTTCGTTATCCCAATTTTAAGCCAAAGGATACTTTGCCAATGATCTTAGATTATAATTTCAATGAATACAAATCTACCTTGTCGTGGTTCATTAAACATAAGATCAATAACCGAAACAGTTTTAAAGTAGGTATGTTTGTGAACGATATCCGTATTGATTTTTACGATAAGATCAAGATCAACTCATTGTTTGATACAGTTCCTAGTGTTATAGATGCCAAGCCATTTAAAAAGCGTGAAGAGGTTAAAACAAATTTTCAGTTGATTCAACCATACTTTGCCTATGTATATAAACACACCGATAAGCTAACCATTAACGCTGGTATATTTACACAGGTGTTAACCTTAAATAATAAATACGCCATTGAACCTCGTGCCAGTTTAAAATATGACATCAGGAATAATCAATCCATTAGCTTGGCTTATGGCCTGCACAGCCAAATGCAGCCAACTTATATTTATTACGCCATCCCTGATAGTATCATAGAAGGTAATAAAGTAATTGCAAATTCAGATAGAAAAACAACAAATAAGAATTTAGATTTTTCAAAGAGTCAGCATGTTGTTTTAGGTTATGATATCTTCCCTTCAAAATATTTGAGAATAAAAACCGAGTTATATTATCAGCAACTTTGGGACGTGCCGGTTTATCAGGTACCTTCAGGTGTATCCTTGATCAATAGAGGAGCAACATTCACGCGTTTTTATCCTGTTTACACTATGGTTAATAAAGGAACAGGTTATAATTATGGTTTAGAATTTACAATTGAGAAATTATTCCACAATCATTTCTTTTTATTGTATAGCGGTAGTTTGTTTGATAGCAAATACAAAGGCAGCGATGGTAAAGTACACAATACCGATTTTAACGGTAATTACATGATGAATTTATTGACCGGATTGGAATATGCTGTTGGTAAGGAAAAGAAGAACAGTATCAGTATTGGAACAAAGTTCACATATGGTGGTGGCAGACGTTATTCGCCTGTAGATATCAATGCGAGTAACGCTATTATGGATGTTGTTCCGGTAAGTGATTCAATAAACACAAAGCAATTTGATCCTTATAGTCGCTTAGATTTTAGATTGTCTTATAAGATAAATGGCAAGCGTGTATCTACTGAAATTGCATTGGATATCTTAAATATACTTTCAACTAAAAACGTTTTGGCCTTGAGTTATGCGCCCGATCCGGCAGACTTGAAAAAAGATCCTTTGATCAAAAATTATCAATTGGGCTTTTTACCACTTTTTTACGTGAAGGTTGATTTTTAAACCACTTCGGTTTTTTCAGGAAGTAATTTGTTTAGTAGCGATTCTATTAATGGAACAAAACCAACAAAACAAAGTACTCCAAAAATATTAAAGAACATATGGGCGTTAGCAATCGCATGCTCCACATGACCGTTTGGATTGACCCATTCAATAAATTTTAAGAAAGGATAAAATAAAATTAAACCTGTAATAATGGAAAGCAAATTAAATATCAGGTGAAATAATCCTGTTTTTATGGCTTGTCTGCTACCTTTTATAGTAGCTAAAAGTGTATCACTTACTGTACCTAATTCGGCACCCATCATAACACCAATACCCGCTGCCAAAGGGAGTAAACCTTTTTTAGCTAAAACTATTGCCATACCAACTGTTGCTGAAGATGATTGTATAATTAGGGTAACAATTGCTCCGGTAAGAGTGCCTTTTATTGGGTTATTCATTTGTTGTATCCATTCGTAAAAAAACGGATGATCCTTTAAAGGTTCAACAGATCGTTCCATAGTATACAATCCAAAAAATAGTATTCCAAAAAACAAAATAGCTTTACCTGTTTTATTAAGTGCTTCGGTTTTTGATAACATGATCATAATAAAACCAATTGCTAAAAAAACAGGTGAGTATTTTCCAATATCCATTGCAATGATCTGACTGCTTATTGTAGTTCCTATATTTGCACCCAAAACCATCCCTATCGATTGTCTAAAGGTTAGCAAATTGGCATTAACCAATACAATGGTAAGAATGATAACAGCAGAGGACGAATCAAGAATAGCGGTAACTACAGTGCCGGTTAAAATAGCGGTAAAAAGATTCTTTGTGAACCTGAGGATCCAAGTTCTTGATTTTTTTCCAACAAGATCCTTTATTGTTTCTGAAAGATTATTAACGGCATATAAAAAAAGGGTTAAGCCGCCAAGTGTAGATAAGATAATTTCGCTCAAACCAATGATTTTGGGCGAAGTTAAAGTTGAGTGGTATAAGGTGTGTTAATATAATCTTAAGGAATATTAAAGAATAAGTTTTTTATTTACCCGATTTATTCTTGATCAAGGTATTCACATCATTCAAAAATTTAACTTCTTCCTTCCCAGCTTCAGCACCTGCGGGGTAGCCAGTTGATCCAATAGGATCTATATTAAAATTATTTGCCGTATCTGATTTAACCAGGTTAAACAACCAAACGGTTGGGTAACCATTAATGCTAAATGTTTGTTGTAAGCTTTGGTTTTGTTGTGCCTGTTCTTGAGGTAATTGCTTATATCTTGGGAAATCAACTTCCAATAAAACAACATTTTTTTTAGCCCAATCAATAAAATCCTTTTTAGCAAAAACATCTGCTTGCAGTTTACGGCACCACACACACCAATCGCTTCCGGTGAACATCGCAAAAATTGGTTTTTTTGTTTTTTTGGAAACGTCATAAGCCTTCATAAGATCGGTATGCCATTCCAGTGTTTCGGTCTTAGCACTTTTATCTGCTTGGGCAAACGATAAGCTAATACTTAAAACAAAATGTATCAACGATAAGAGTAATATCTTCTTCATGTAATTCGAAATTTTCATATACAATAATACATCATTTGCCTTAGCTTAAAAACAGTGTATTGTTAAAGAATGTTGGATGAAGCATGATTTAACGTTGAACAGATTTTAAAATGGTTTAGGAAAATAGTGATAAACTTCATTAAATTCATGATAATTTGCCAAGGCTTGCAGTACAATAATATGTATATTAGATGCCTTTATGTGGAGCAAATTTGCAGGTTTAATCCTTAGAAATAAGATCACGTTCACATCCGTAGTTTTGGTGTTAACGCTATTTATGGCTTATCAGGCCAACTTAATGGAGTTGTCATATGTTTACCCCAAAATTTTACCGGCCGATGATCCCACTTTTATAGAGTACCAGGAGTTTAAAGATCAGTTTGGGGAAGATGGAAATGTGATGGTATTGGGTTTTGAAGATAAGCAGTTATTTACCCTCAATAAATTCAACGATTGGTATCATTTAAGTAAAGCTATTAAGATCATAAATGGTATTAAAGATGTTTTATCTGTTCCTACTGCTTATAAACTCGAATTAAACGACAGCCTTTCTAAATTTGAATTTAAGCCCCTAATTTCAAAGATACCGGGAACACAAGCGGATGTTGATAGTATAAGAGCCGATTTTGAGAAGTTGAAGTTTTATGATGGCATCATATACAATAAAGAACTGGGTGCAACCTTAATGGCCATTACGTTCACGAAAAAATCTCTTGATTCAAAACGAAGAATTGAAATTGTAAAAGAAATTAAAACCTTGACAGAGGCTTTTGCTCAAAAACATAATGTAAAGATGCATTATTCGGGAATGCCGTATATCCGTTCGCAAATGATGGAAAAGATCTCGCATGAAATGACCTTATTTCTTGTTTTAGCCATCATCATTACCGGCTTGATCTTGTGGTTGTTCTTCCGCTCGGGTGTAAATGTATTTTTCAGTTTGGTCATCACTGCAATTGGTGTGGTATGGTCGGTTGCCATTTTGCAATTATTCGGTTATAAGATCACTGTATTAACCGGTTTATTAGCGCCATTAACCATGGTTATTGGTATTCCAAACTGTATCTTTTTAATTAATAAATACCAGGGCGAATATTTATTGCATCGCAACAAAATAAAAGCCTTATCACGCATGGTAGAAACAATTGGGGTAACCTTGTTTCTGGCCAATATTACAACATCCATAGGTTTTGGCGTATTGTATTTTACTAAAAGTGCCATGTTGGTTGAGTTTGGCGTTGTTGCAGGTTTAAGCGTAATGGCCACGTATTTGATCACGCTTATTTTGGTACCGATCATACTTTCGTATTTACCTGTGCCTAAAGAAAAACACACTAAACATTTAGAGGGAAAACGCATTACTAAATTATTGGAAGTAATTGATAATTTGGTTCAAAAACGCAGAGGCGCCATTTACATATCTACCATCCTTATTACCTTAATTGGTTTTTGGGGAATGATGAAGGTTAATTTTATTGGATACGTTGTTGATGACCTTCCTAAGAATGATCCGGTTTATAACGACCTTCATTTTTTTGAGAACGCGTTTAAAGGCGTTTTACCTTTTGAAGTAGCCATTGATACAAAAAAAGAAAATGGTGTGTTCGCAGAAAATGCCCGCACTTTGTATAAAATGAAAGCGATGCAAGCCATTTTTGCAGAGTATAAGGAGTTTTCAAAACCGGTTTCAGTTGTTGAGGCCATCAAGTTCTCATACCAAACCTATAAAGGCGGTAATCCAAAATTTTATCGTTTACCAAGCATAACCGATCTTAAAACCTTATCGGAATATTCTGGTGGTTCGTTAACAGGACAAGATACCCGTTTGAAGTCGTTTATCGATAGTTCAAAAAGTATTACACGTGTTAGCTTTCAAATGGCAGACATTGGCTCACAACGTATAAAAGAGTTGGTTGCAGAAATAAGACCACGTGTTGATTCGATCTTTGATCCGAAAGAATATAAAGTGAGTATGACCGGCCATAGCTTAGTATTCTTAAAAAGTAACGATTATTTATTAGATAATTTATTAGAAAGTCTTGTGATCGAGATCGTGTTGATTGCTATTGTTGGAATGGCTTTATTCCGTTCGGTTCGCATCATCATCCTATCTAAATTACCGTGTTTGATACCTTTGGTTTTAACGGCTGGTGTAATGGGGTTTATGGATATCCGATTTAAACCTTCAACCATCTTGATCTTTAGTATTGCTTTTGGTATATCCTCCGATGGTACCATTTACTTTCTTACCAAATACCGTCAGGAATTAAAGAAGCGAGGAGGAGATGCCTTTGCTGCCATTAGCGCTGCCATTAAGGATACAGGTTTAAGTATGATCTATACTTCTGTTATCCTATTCTTCGGGTTTTCAATTTTCTCTGTATCGAGCTTTGGAGGAACTGCCGCATTGGGTATTTTGATCTCCTTAACTTTGATCATGTCGTTAGTAACAAATTTGGTGTTACTTCCTTCAATCTTATTGTCAATTGCCAATAAAAAGCAAAATAAGGAGTTGATGGCGCAACCGATCATTGAGTTGGAAGAAGATAAAACACTCTCTATTTAGTTTTTTCTGCTAAAATAACTACATGCGTATCTACCGAACCATCATTTTTGGTATAAGGTATTCTTGATGTATTTGTAATTTTAAAATGGTTTAACGCAAGTAAATTACTTATATCTGATACAGAATAATAATGCACAAAGGCTTTTAAGTCTTTAACACTGCCAAATTCAAATTTTGAATTGGTGTAATCACCTTCAATAAAACTTAGGTAAATGATACCATTTGATTCCAATATATGATAGCAATTTTTGAATAATCTCTGGAGATCCTCTATAGCTAAATACGGTATACAAAACCCACATAATATCCCAGTAAATTTAGAGTCTATTTGATCAATGTCTCTTGCATCAATTACTTGAAACAAAACATTTGGCAAATTCTTTTTAGCCAAAGCCACCATTTGAGGAGAAACATCTGTAGCTAAAATTTTAAGATCGGGACGCTTGCTTGAAATGTATTTGGTGATATTTCCGGGGCCGCACCCAATTTCTAAAACACAGGCTTTTGGGCTTAAGAGTTGATCACAAAACAGATCGTAGGTATGATCATAAAGTTTCAGATCCATAAACTGATCTTGATACACCTGCGCCAACTGATCCCAGGTTTGAATGTTTATGTCGTATTTGTTTTCTATGAGTGAAGCTTTTTACAATAATAAAGTTAATACGAAATAACATTGATCTCAACCCTTCTGTTCTTTTCCTGTTCAAATTCACTTACAGCATCCGGATAAAGCATTCTGCTGGCACCGTAGCCCATGGTTGACATTCTATCTGGATCAATGTCTTTACTCACTAAATAATTGTATACCATTTTCGCTCTCTCGTCAGACAACCATTGACTAAATTCAAAATGGTACTTTAGATCAGGAGGATAATAATATTGTGATGTGATCGACTTTCTTTTAGGATCGGGCAAATAGTGTGGGTAATTTACATGACCTTCAATTTGTATTTTTAAATGTTTGTTCTTTTTCATTAGTTTATATAATGCCTCCAAGGATGGTAATGAAGCAGCAAGTAGCTGAGAGGTATCGCCAACAAAGTTGAAATTTTCAAGCACATATTTGCCACCACCTTTTAATTTAGGCAATACGGTAATGAGGTTGGTATAAGGATAACGTTGATTACTGGCACTGATTTTTTTTGATCCGATAAAGGTTGAATCGTTATAAAAGATCAAGGTGTAAAAATCTTTTTTATTTAATAGGGCCTTTAGTTGATACTGACCATTTTTATCGGTTTTTACAACCTGAACTTCATTTCCATTTTTATCATTTAGTGATACTTCGGCTTTAATGCCTTTGTTGGTTGAATCCTTTACTATACCGGAGATCAGCACTTCGGTAACATTTAAGTTAACTACTTTAGGTTTTGGTGGAACGGAGTAGGTCATGATCATTTCAACCCTTCGGTTCAATGCACGTTCTTGCTCGGTTTGATTGGCGTTAAGTGCCGATCTTTTTCCTAATGCTTTAATAATGATCTTTTTTTGATCGATCCCAGAATTCAAAAGGTATTTTTTTACCTCCTCCACACGTTTGGTGGATAGATCATCATTATATTTATTGCTTCCTACCGAATCGGTATGTCCTTGTAATGAAAGTTGAAGTATGTTCTTGTTTTTAATGAAACTATCAATTTTATTGGTTGAAAGCGGGTATAAGATAGCCTCATTAAAAGCAAAATAAACCGATAAGGTACTGGTGTTTTGAGATCGGATCTGTAAAACCGAAACAAATATCAAAAGTATGTGTACTATTTTTCGCAAAGCTCTTATATAACCGATTTTTGGTTAAAGGTTACATTTGAAATCATACTTTTAATTATTATGATCTAACAAGAACCGTTTACTCTTTCTTTGTTTTTCTCAACAAACTCTATCACTTCACCAATAGATAAGGAAGGTGTTTTTTTTCCGTTGAACCAAAAATCAATGATCTTTTCATCTTTGAATTTGATGATCATCACCTCTTCAGAATGCTTTTTTCCACCATTTCTCAAAGCCAGTAAAGCAATATTTTCGCCTATGCCAAAAAAGTTCAACTCTTTTTCAGGAAGATCTTTACTAACTAATTCTAATGTAGTAATGGAGTCTTTTTTAACTTGATCATATTTGGTTACACTTTTCATTACCAATGGTTGCGTACCTTTATCCATCCATTCTCCGCATTTATCTGCAACATGAAAATGACCTTCATATGATTTGTTCTTCAAAAAAGATAAAATAAATTCAGGTATATCAATAACAACAAAACTTTGCTTTAATTTCTCATGCTTTAATTCAGTGTAAAGTTTCAGTTTGTTTTTATCATTCAAGATCACATTTGAATCGATGCGATAAACCCCATCTTTTTGATATACGCTTGTTTCACGAGTAGAAATGTATTTCTTTTCGATATCCGATTCAACATGTCGTATTCCAAAAACAAAATAGGATACACTAGCTGCAAATGATAATCCTATGAAGGTGAATAAAGCGGTTTTATTTCTCATATTTTAAAGATAACCAATAAAGTGCTCTTAAAGACCTCTTTAACAATTATTTGAATATTAAGATGTGGCATATTTTCTTGAATGGCCTATCCTTTATATTCATAAGCTTTTGTATCTTTGCCCATCATTTTATGGAAAAAAGAGTAAGAGTTCGTTTTGCGCCGAGTCCGACCGGCGGTTTACATATGGGAGGCGTTCGTACCGCCCTTTTTAATTATTTGTTCGCTAAAAAACATGGCGGCGATTTTATTTTACGTATTGAAGATACCGATCAAACCCGTTTTGTGGAAGGTGCCGAGCAATATATTATTGATGCTTTAACCTGGTGTGGTATTGCGCCAAATGAAGGTGTAGGTTTTGGAGATGGTAAGCATAAACCTTATCGCCAAAGCGAGCGCAAAGAACTAGGGATCTATAAAAAGTATGCCGATAAACTTATTGCAAGCGGACATGCCTATTACGCCTTTGATACTCCTGAAGAGTTGGATGAAATGCGCAAACGTTTAGAAGCTGCAAAAGTGGTTGCTCCGCAATACAATGCTGTTACGCGCCAAAATATGCGAAACAGTTTAACCTTGAGTCATGAAGAGGTTGAGCGTTTGTTAGCGGAAGGAAAGCCCTATGTGATACGTTTAAAGGTGCCACGTAACGAGGAAATTCGCTTTAATGATATTATTCGTGGCTGGGTTGTTGTAAACAGCACACAAGTGGATGATAAGGTATTATTGAAAAGTGATGGCATGCCAACTTACCATTTAGCGCATATTGTAGATGATATTGAAATGGAAATAAGCCACGCGGTTAGGGGAGAAGAGTGGTTACCAAGCGCGCCTGCACATATTTTAATTTATAGATATTTAGGATTAGAGAATGAGATGCCTAAATTGGCACACTTACCGTTGATCTTAAATCCGGATGGAAATGGTAAGATATCGAAACGCGAATCGCGCTTTCCGGTTTTTCCGTTAAGTTGGAAAGATCCACGTGAAAATGAGCCGTTCATTGGCTACAAAGAAGCGGGTTATTTTCCGGAGGCATTTGTAAATATTTTGGCCTTATTGGGCTGGAATCCCGGTAATAATGAGGAATTGTTCACGGTTGACGAATTAGCGAAATTGTTTGATTTTGAACGTGTGAACAAGAGTGGTGCTAAGTTTGATCCGGAGAAAGCAAAATGGTTCAATCAGCAATATTTGCGTAAACATTCTGATGCTGAATTAGCTAAATTATTTAAGCCCACTTTAGTTGAAAAAGGTTACGGTAATTTACCGGATAGTTTTGTACAAGATTATTGCCGTTTGGTTAAAGAAAAAGCGCAATTTGTGCATGAATTTTGGCAATACGGTCATTTTATTTTGGAAGCTCCTACAACTTACGATGAAAAAGTGGTGTCAAAAAAATGGAATGCCGATGTAAAAGCACTGTTCGTGAAATTGGCAGATAAATTAGACAGCCTTCAGAAGTGGGATGCACATGAGTTACATGAAGTATTTGCCGCAGCAACCACCGAGTTAGGTAAATTAGATATGCAAATGATGCGTGTATTGGTAACAGGTGTTTCCGGTGGCCCGCAATTATTTGACATCATGGCCCTCATTGGTAAAGACAAAGTAATGGAACGTTTAAAAGTGGCTTTTGAAAAACTTTAATTTGTATATTTGTAGAACTATATTTTAGTTGAAAAGGATACTACCATATTTTATTTTACTTGCCTTTGCTTTACAAATTGGAAGTAGAATTTATGTTTTGGTAGATTTTCAAGTAAACCAAGCGTTTATTGCAGAAAACCTTTGCGAAAAAAAAGATGAACCTGAAAGCTGTTGCGAGGGTTCTTGTCATTTATCAAAAGAGTTAGTTAAACTAGAGGAAGAAGAGGCGCAAAGCCCAGTTGACCCATCGCAATCAAAGAAAGAGAAGGTTGAAGAGGTCGTTTATTTCTGTAACCAAAATAATAAGTATGTTTTTGCTTTTAAACTAACTGAAACGTTATTTTTAGAGCAAATTCACCAACCTGTTAAAGGCTTCAAAGCACAGCCTTTTCATCCACCAAGTGTTTAATAAACATAATTATTTAATTAATATTTGATTTTTTGGGTTGTTCGTTTACAGCTCAAAAGATAGGTCATTAGTATGACCGAATGTAATTTCCAATATTTAAAAGAAATTCAATGAAGTTATTAATACTATTGCTGATCGTATTGTTATTGGCAATGTTGCGCTATTATATAGATATAAAGCGCCTTATAAAAAAAATGAATCAAATGAATGATTCTCAATTAAAACAAGTATTTAATCAAAAAAAATAAACACTATGAAAAAGATATTATTTGCCGCTCTTATAACATTAACTGTTATTTCATGTAAAAAGGATCCTGTTGATCCGGAACCAACACCAGCTCCAGCGCCTGCTGCAACAACAGGTTCATTAAAAGTAGAATTTGAAGCAATGGTTGATACAAATAGTTTGGTGTTTGATACACAAAATTATGTGAATGCCAATTTAGATACATTTAAAGTAAGCATTTTTAAATACTACGTTAGTAATGTTGTTCTTACAAAATCAGATAACTCAACATACGTGGTGCCTAATAGTTATTTTTTGGTTGACCATAAAGCAACTGGTAAAAATATTGTTACTATAACAGGTGTACCTATTGCTAATTACAAATCAATTCAATTTATTCTTGGTGTTGATTCAACAAGAAATGTGTCTGGTGCACAAGAAGGAGCTTTAGCGCAATCAAATAATATGTTTTGGAGTTGGAGTACAGGTTACATTTTTGCCAAAATGGAAGGAACTTCACCGCAATCCGGAAATTCGAGCAAGACTTTAGCATTTCATATTGGTGGTTTTTCTGGTGCTAACAATGCCTTAAAAACTATTAACTTGTCATTTGGCAGTTCAACTGCAAATGTTTCGGCAACAGTTACGCCTGAAGTACATTTAAAATGTGATCTTTCAAAATGGTTCAAAGGTACACATACGATCACTTTTGCAACGCAACATTCAATTATGATGCCAGGTATGAATGCCTTAAAAATTGCATCAAACTATTCTAATATGTTCAGTTTTGAACACGTACACAATTAATTAATTTGCCCTGTTTATGTTTCGCGCATCATAAACAGGGTTTTTATTTCTTTTTATATGAAACAAAAACTATTAGTTCTTGCTTGCTTCATATGTGTTCAGTTCTCAATTGGTTGTGATGTTTGCGGTTGTTTTATGGGTATTGTACCCTATGACAATCAAAGCAGTATTTCATTGATGCACCGTTACAGAGTGTTTAATGGGTATCGAAATTACCAGCACCATTCGAGTTATTTTCCTGTAGGAGCATATAAAACAACACACGGTGGTCATTCAACCGACTCAATTATAACACGTAATTATTCCAGCAAAGATTATGAAAGTTTTAAAGTGTATGAATTACGCATGAAATATTTCTTTCATCAACGTTGGGAAGTGAACGCGTTTGCATCCATTGTAAATAATAAGAGTAAAGAAGATACGGTTAAAATAAATCATACCGGCTTTGCTGACCCTTCTTTTTTTATTGGGTATCATATTTTACAACCTAAAGCTGATCAAAAGTTCAAACAACGCTTGGTATTGGGTGTTGGCTTAAAGATACCTTCAGGTAATTATTATGTAATGGATAACAACAAGAAACGTCTTCCCTTTTTAATGCAACCCGGTACAGGTAGTCTGGATGGCTTTACTTACTTAAATTATATGTTAGGTTTTAAAAAGCTTGGTATTTCTACAACAGCCAATATGAAGTATAATGGATCTAATTTTTATCATGAAAGGGTAGGTGCCAGTTTTACAAATTTTAGTTCGTTTTTTTATAAGTTCAACACTAAAAATTGGTCATTTATTCCATCCATCAATTCGTATTATGAACATACAAATGGTTTATATGTAAAAGAAAAATTAATGGATGGTACGAAAATGAATGAGCTAATGCTTGGTTTGGGCCTTGATGTGTTTTATAAAAATGTAGGTTTAAATTGCGGCGTGCAAAAAACGGTAAAACAGCATTATCATACAAATTCATTGAGTTCGGTTGGTAGACTTTTTGTGAGTTTAACGTATAATTTTGATCAGCGAAAATACCTGATCAGATCAAAAGAGTAGGCATTTATTTTTTATTGATCTCCTGAATTAAGCCTTGCATTTCAGGTTTTAATTGATTGATGCGGCCGGCAGCCACACCAATGGTAATGATCTTTTTTAAATGATGAGCACGTTTATGTATCTTAAAGTCTTTCGGTAAAAAACTAAAACCAAAATTCACTTTAAACGTATCATAAGCATTATCATTGGTGCCGCGGCTTAGCATGCTGTTCTCTGATGTTTGAAATATAGTAACCTCTGTAACCGTGTTTTGCCATATATCATTAAAATAAATTGAACCGCTAACGTTTTTAATGACCTTACTGTTGTTATTGCTTAAGGCACTAAAATCACCTTTATTGATGTGTGCAATAAAATATAAATTTGAGCCATTCAAATCATTCATCCAATCATCAATGGTATCTTGTCCGGATTTAAACTTTTTAAAATCTAGTTTTAAAATCAGCTCTTCTTTGCTTTCATCATAAAACAAATACGAGGTATTGTTCACCGAAAAACAATTTGTTTTTTGAATGCATGTTTGAATATAAGCCGATGAAGAAATGACGTTTTGAGCTTTTGCTATCCAAGCCAATACAACAAAACATAAAAGTATAAAGTACTTTTTCATAATTATTTGATAATAATTCGTCCTAATATCTTATTTAAATTCTTCTTTTCCTGCTCCAAATACATAATGCGTTCCTGAACCTTTAAAACATCTTCAAAAGCCAATGTTTTTAATGATTCTTTCATTTCCATGATGTGTTTATTGAGGCGTTTATCTTTTAAGCTATATAAAACATGCTCGGCCGATTTTTTTACTTCATTTTTTTCATCTGTAACCAATACACCAAATTTTCCCCATTTATCACTTAGGCTGTAATTTATCTGCGCATTATTAATTGCAAATGTGCTGATAGCAGGGTTCGGATGCTGTATGAAATAGTTCAGTAAAGGCAGTCGGTGATTTTGAAGCTCGTGTTTAAATTCATCCAAAATAAGCTGATTGATCGGGTCTTCAAATTCAATTTCATCGCGCAGCAATTCAAAAACAACATATTCATCAATAGTAAGCGGTTGAATGTATGTTTCATTATTCAAATCCTTATGTTCAACACCAACCACAATGTTACCATAGTTCATCATCAAACGTAAAAGCTCACTCTCTTCATGATGTAGCTTTAATGCTTCGGTACTTGGTCCTTTTTGTTCTAAATTCTCTGTAAGTTCTGGAGGTAACTGCGAAGGCGTTTCTTCATCAGGGCGTTTTTGCTTATCGGTACTTTTTCTTCGCAGTTTATTAACTTCCACCTGAAGAATGGGCTCCTCCATCTCCATGATGTTCGCACATTCCTTCACATAAATGGTGCGCGTAATGGTATCGGGTATAAGTGCAATATTGGCAACAAGATCTTTAATTACTGTTGCTTTTTTAATAGGATCATTTTTTGTTTCGGCACTTAATTTATGTGCTTTAAAAATTAAAAAATCCTGTGCATTGCTTTCGAGGTAATTTGAGAAGTCATCTGCACTCACCAAACGGCTGTAGGAGTCCGGATCGTGATTATCAGGAAACAATAGCACCTTTACATTCATGCCTTCCTCTAGTAATAAAGGAATGGCGCGATCGCTGGCTTTTTGTCCGGCTGCATCACCATCATACAAAACCACAATGTTATTGGTAAAACGGTGTACTGCTTTAATTTGTTCAATGGTTAACGATGTTCCACTGCTGGCCACCACGTTTTCAATTCCCGCCTGGTGCATGGCGATCACATCCATATAACCTTCAACCAGGTAACAGGTGTTTTTTTGCTGAATGGCTTTTTTCCCTAACCATAAACCATAAAGTACTTTGCTTTTGTGGTATATATCGGTTTCGGGACTATTAATGTATTTTGCTACCTTTTTATCATTTGATAAGGTTCTTCCGCCAAAGGCAACAACTCTTCCGCCTTCATCCTGTATAGGAAACATTACCCTTCCGGCGTAGCGATCAAAAACATCATTCACCTGAATTTCGTTGCCTTCAACATAGGAGTTACTCAAAATGCTCATTCCTGTTTTGGCGAGGTATTTAGGCAAGTAGCCTGCTTTAACAGCGGCATTGGTAAATCCTCTACGATCTTCAAGACTGTATCCTAACTGAAATTTTTCAATGATATCATTTCGTAAACCCCGTTCTAAAAAATAACCCAAACCAATTGATTTACCTTCATCCGTTTGATTCATCGTATCTTGAAAATAACGCGCCGCATATTGCATCACAATAAGCATACTTTCGCGTTCGTTCAATTGTTCTTTTTCTTCGGGTGTAATTTCTTTTTCAACTACTTCAATGCCGTATTTATTGGCCAACCATTTAAGAGCCTCAGGGTAGGAGAGGTTCAAATGATCCATAATAAAATTTACACTGTTACCGGCTTTACCGCAACCAAAACATTTGTAAATACCCTTAACCGGAGAAACGGTAAATGAAGGTGTTTTTTCGCCATGAAACGGACAAAGTCCCAATAGATTTGCACCACGTTTTTTAAGCGTAATAAACTCACCCAGAACTTCTTCAACTCGGGCAGCATCAATGATCTTATCAACGGTATCGCGAGGTATCAAGGAAACTAATTTGGGACTATAAATATAGTTAATACATGCTCAAGTTTTAGTAAACAGGGGCAGAAGTTATGAGCAAAATTAAATGGGATGTAAAAGGTTAAACAGATGAAATGAGTAATGAATGTTTTTAAAGGCAAAAACCCGATCGGTTAGATCGGGTTTTAAAATATATCGTATTAATAATTAGGCGTTTGCGCTATTTGCGTCAGAACCTGAATTCTCTTTTTTACCTTTTGCTTCAGCTACAACAATATTTCTTTCGAAATGCGAGGTGCCATTTAAAGCATTGATAGCAGCGTTTGCTTCATCATCATTTGCCATTTCAACAAAGCCGTAGCCTTTGCTTCTTTTGGTTTCTTTGTCTTTAATAATTCTTACGCTGGTTACTTCACCATAAGCAGAAAATAAATCCGATAAGGCTTGCTCGCGAACCTTAAAGCTGATGTTACTTACAAAAATGTTCATTGTTTAGTTAGTTTTAGTATAGTAAAGTTAAACAATAAATCGAAAGTTCCAAAAAAAATGAAAAAAAAATGGGGGCAAACACCCCCTTTTTCTTAAAACAATTTAGCTTCTAAGCTTATTTCAACGTTTGCATCTTTTGGCAAGCGTGCAGCCTGAATTGTGGCTCTGGTTGGGAAATCGGCCTTAAAATAACTGGCGTAAACTTCATTTACATGCACAAAATTATTCATATCATTTAAAAATATGGTTGTTTTAACCACATTATCAAAGGTACATCCTGCTGCTTTTAAAATAGCCTCTATATAATCCATAACGATCTTTGTTTCTTCCTTGATAGGGGCTTTAATAAGCTTGTTACTTTGAAGATCCATTGCAATAGTACCGCTTAAATAAACAGAATCACCAACAATTAATGCCTGATTATAAGGACCAATTGGCGCCGGAGCATCGGGAGTATTAATAATTTTTTTCATATGTTAAGGTTGTGAAATTATGAAGTAAAATTAGCAATAATTTCTAATTACGAATCCATAAACGGTTAAATTACCAATTGACAAGCATCTTTTATCCGAATTTTATATTGTAACTTCATGCACTCAATGGTTCCAAAGGTTATAATCAATTTATTTAAAGAAAGCGTATTTGCTGCATGGCATGCCTTGGTAGGAAATAAATTACGTTCATTTCTCAGTTTATTGGGAATAACCATTGGTATTTTCGCGATCATTTTAGTTTTTACCATTGTTGATAGCTTAGAAAAGAACATTCGCGATTCCATTAAATCATTAGGTAATAATGTGGTTTACATTCAAAAATGGCCATGGGCATTTGGTGGCGATTACCCTTGGTGGAAATACATGAACAGGCCTTTACCAAAATATGAGGAGTTAGAAGAATTATCTAAACGCAGCAAAACCACTGAAGCTTTGGCCTTTCGTATGGGTGCTCGTAAAACCATCAAATACCAATCAAGTAGTATTGAAAATGTGATTATCTCGGGTATCTCACATGAGTATTACAAAATAAAAACCTTTGATCTCACAGATGGGCGTTACTTTACCAATATTGAAACTGATGCCGGTTATCCGGTAGCCATCATTGGTTATAAGATAAAGGAAGGCTTATTCCCGAATGAAGATGCCATTGGAAAACAAATTAAGATCAGTGGTTTTAAAGCACAGGTAATTGGCGTAACTAAAAAAGAAGGGGAAAGTATGTTGGGAGGCAGCATGGATAATCAAATTTTGATCCCTTTTAATTTTGGCAGAAAGTTTTTAGATACCAAATCTGAGAATGCTGATCCGTTTATTTTAGCAAAAGCGGCCCCAAATATTACAAATGCCGAAATGGCCGATGAACTGGCCGGTTTATTGCGTTCTATCAGACGATTAAAACCAAGTGCCGATCAAAACTTTGCCCTTAATGAAACCAGTTTGTTAAGCCAGGGATTTGATGTGTTATTTGATATTATTGGCACTGCCGGATGGATCATTGGCGGCTTCTCTATTTTGGTTGGAGGCTTTGGCATTGCCAACATCATGTTCGTTTCTGTTCGTGAGCGAACCAATGTTATTGGTATTCAAAAGAGTTTAGGCGCAAAAAATTATTTTATCCTCATTCAGTTTTTGACCGAAAGTATCTTATTGAGTTTGGTGGGCGGTACCATCGGGCTTCTGCTCACTTATCTTATAACCTTTGCCGGTAAAAGCGCCATTGATATGGAAATTACGCTTTCGCCAACCAATATTTTTTTAGGATTAACCGTATCGGTTCTTATTGGTGTTATCAGTGGGTTTATTCCTGCCTATAGCGCTTCGCAATTAGATCCGGTAGAAGCCATCAGAAGTACATAACATGACCAGACCACGTATCATATCCATCATTTGCATCATCGGGTTCATTCTGGTTGTATTTTCATTTCCACAAGTTTTCTCGCCATCCATTAAAAAAATTGGCATGTTTGCACCAGCTGTTTATGGTGCTATCATTGCGTTTCAATTTATTTCATTTGTGGGTTTATGGCATTACAAACAATGGGGCGCCTTGGGTTTTATCATTGTTTTCTTTAGTAAAATGTATTTCAATATCAGTATAAACGACGTGGGAGCCTTATTTTACACGTATGTTGTTATTTCAATTACCTCGCTTGTCTTTATTATCAAGCATTACAAGCACATGGATCCTAATTTTTAGAATTTAGGATTTTCATACGTCTTTAAAATTTGTCCAGTCATCTAATTTTTACCTCTAATGAGATAAATGTTTTGTTTTATTCATTTTTTTATGTATATCTTTATAGGAGAAATTAAAACTATTCACTCAACAATAATACCATTTTAATCAGTTAAAGAGATGATTGCCGAATTAGAAACCCCCGAACTGTTAGATTCATTAAAGAGTTTTTTTGGCTTTGATAAGTTCAAGGGAAATCAGGAGAAGATCGTAAAAAGCATCATGAATCGCAAGGATACCTTTGTGATCATGCCTACAGGAGGCGGCAAAAGTTTGTGTTATCAATTACCCGCTATTTTAAACGAAGGAACTGCCATAATTGTTTCCCCTTTGATCGCTTTAATGAAAAACCAGGTGGATGCTATCCGTGGTTTTAGCGACCAAGACGGAATTGCCCATTTTTTAAATTCATCATTAAATAAAGCGGATACTTTAAAGGTTAAAAAGGATGTAACTTCAGGTAAAACCAAATTACTTTACGTTGCACCCGAAACACTTACAAAAGAAGATAATTTGGCGTTTTTCCGTGAATTTAAGATCTCATTCTTTGCCATTGATGAAGCACATTGTATTTCGGAATGGGGACATGATTTTAGACCGGAATACCGCCGTTTACGTCCATTGATCGATTCGTTGGGAGAGAACATTCCGGTAATGGCTTTAACAGCTACTGCTACACCTAAAGTACAACAAGATATTCAAAAGAACCTTGGTATGCTAAATGCCAATGTGTTCAAATCGTCATTTAACCGTTCCAATTTATACTACGAAGTTCGTCCGAAACAAAATGTGATCAAAGAGATCATTAAATACGTAAAGCAAAATGCCGGAAAAAGCGGTATCATTTATTGCTTAAGTCGTAAAAAAGTTGAGGAGGTAGCGCAGGTTTTAAAAGTGAATGGTGTTAAAGCATCAGCATATCATGCAGGATTAGATGCAAAAGAGCGCGCTAAAACGCAGGATATGTTCTTAATGGAAGAGTTGGATGTGATCGTTGCTACGATCGCGTTTGGTATGGGTATTGATAAACCGGATGTGCGTTATGTGATCCATCATGATATTCCAAAATCATTAGAGGGTTATTATCAGGAGACAGGACGTGCCGGACGTGATGGAGGAGAAGGTAATTGTGTTACTTTTTACAGTTATGATGATATCATCAAACTCGAAAAATTCATGAAAGATAAGCCTGTTGCAGAACAGGAAATAGGTAAACAAATGTTGGCAGAAACCTCGTCTTTCGCTGAAACCAGCAGTTGTCGCCGTAAATTCATCTTGCATTATTTTGGTGAGGAGTTTGAAGAGAAGAAATGTAATGAGATGTGTGATAATTGTCGCCATCCAAAACAAAAATTTGAAGCAAAAGATGATCTGGAATTGGTATTGGAGTGTGTATTAGAGATCAAAGAAAAACACAAATTACGAGATGTGATCAATGTGTTAATGAGTACCATGACCGCTACAGCCAAATCATACAAGCATAATACATTAGAATCGTGGGGTAAGGGAATTGAGGATGATAAGGAAGAAAAATACTGGCAAGCGATCATCAGACAAGCGATAGTGAACGGCTTTTTAATTAAGGATATTGAGAATTATGGCTTATTGAAATTAAGCGATAAAGGTCATGCTTTCTTAAAGAAACCACATAGCATTAAGTTTACGCGCGACCATGATTTTAGTAACACCGATAAGGACGAGGATGATGCAATGGTTGGCGGTAAAGGTGCAGGTGCATCCGATGAAGTGTTATTTGCCTTATTAAAAGATCTGGTAAAGAAAACTGCAAAGGCAAAAAATTTACCCCCTTATGTTATTTTCCAGGAAACTTCGTTGGAAGAAATGGCCATTCAATATCCTATAACAACGGAGGAGATGACCAAGATCAGTGGCGTAGGAGCAGGCAAGGCCGCTAAATACGGTAAGCCATTTGTGGAGTTGATCAAAAAATATGTAGAGGAAAACGATATTGAGCGCCCGAGTGATATGGTCATTAAATCGGTGGTGAACAAATCGGGATTAAAAGTATACATCATTCAAAATATTGATCGTAAAGTAGGCTTGAAGGATATGGCGAAGAGTAAGAACATCAGTATTGATGAACTGATCACAGAAATTGAGACCATTGTAGCATCAGGTACTAAAGTGAATTTGAATTATTACATAGATGATGTAATGGATGAAGATAAACAGGATGAAGTGATGGATTATTTCAAAGAAAGTGATAGCGATAGTATTGATGCGGCTTTGAAAGAATTAGGTGGTGATGAGTATACTGAAGAGGAATTACGAATCATGCGCATTAAGTTTTATTCGGAATACGGAAATTAATACAACAAGCACAAAAAACGAAAAGAGGTCTTCAATTATGAGGACCTCTTTTTTTTATATATTAAGGGTTAATTGTGTTTTATTTGATTGAAGCAACGCTTGTGCTTAATTTATTTAAATTAT
>JBIKKW010000158.1:0-5779 GCA_044360115.1 Bacteroidia bacterium | reverse complement strand
GGTTCAATGCGATGTTCTCCTTTTCTTCAGCATTAAGCATGGTGCCTAATTTAGAGGTTGCCGAAGGCATGGCATATGATTCCTGACGCATTTCTTTAGCTAATTTCATGTTTTGTTCAGCTTCTGCATTCAAAGCTTCTGAACGTTGCACAAAGTTATCGTTCACATTAGGATCATTCAATAACTCCAAATACATTTCTTTATTGAAATTAAAGGTCTCTAAACTGATCTTACCATTGATCTCTGATGCCTGAATTTGAACAAGCGTTATTTGTACACCTAATTCGTTGGCAGAATTAATAAGTTTTATTCTTTCTTCTCCCTGTTTAATTTTTGCCTGAATGCGTAATTGTTTTTCTATGATCAACATTTCTTCGGCTTGGGCTGTAAGCTCTTTAGCGTCTTTAGCTGTGGCTTTACTGAGCAGGCTTTTGTTGTAAGCCGAAATGGAACCGGTAATAACGAGGCTGTTTTTTACGGCGGTGTGATCGGTAATAGGTGGTGCGTTTTGTGTTTCAATATTAACTACTGCCTTTTGTGTTTTAGGGTCGTATGCACCAATGGTAACAAAGGTGCGCTTATTGGTTACTTGAATTTTTTTTGAGTTAGAGGCTTGGTTCCCTTGTGTTTGGCCGTTTACCATTACCTGAATGATAAGCGCCAACGCTGTTAAGATTTGTAATTTTGTTTTCATAACTAGTAAGTTTTAAATAGGTTAGTGTTTTCATTGATTAGTTTGTTTTAATTTTTAATTGATTTGATTTATTTGGATAACTTTTGGTACCAGCCCCTTAAAACACTTGATTTTACTGGGGTTATAGGTTCTTTTCGTTTTTTAAGTTTGTGTTCTTAGTTTCTTTTACGTTCGGTTTTTTAAAAAGGTTCGGTTTTTTTTAAGATATTTTTGGAATTAAAATTGTTCATTTCGGTTTTTTAAAAACACTAAATTGTTTTAAAATGGCTAATTGTTTTTTTTATAACGTGCTACATGTATTGATAGACAAGCCAAGCAGGGTCATATGCAAAAACATAACGTATTAAAATAAAAAAGCATCCTTTCATAAAAGGATGCTTTTTGTATTAAGAGTAAAAACGCTTTTAAATGTATTACAATTTAATGATAGTTACTCGTAAAACGCCTTGTAGTTGTGGTGCAGATGAGCTGCTAACGTTAGCCGCTGCACTTCCTGGTGCGCCACTTACCGCTTTAACTTCAAAAGTATGTGTACCGGCTGTTAATGTATATGTTCTTTCCATTGACCAATTTTGGATCAATTGTGCTAAACTTGCTGTGTTTGCAATAGCTATTCGTCTTTGTCCGCCTGATGTTGATACATTACCGTCAACAAAAATCCCGATATCTAAAACCGAATAGCTGGTGCTTGTTGCCCCTGTTGATTGAACCCCACCATCAGTGCTCACAATTACTTTACAATTTGCCGGAACATTTATTGTTTGAGTTAATCCGGGAATTAAAGTGTATAAAGAGGTTGATGTGCTTACAACCAATTGTCCTGTGCCATATACCTCAAACACATCTTGCCCTGTTGTACCGGCAGGTCCAGTTGGTCCGGCTACACCCTGTGGGCCTTGTGCACCGCTGGCTCCTTGTGGTCCTTGTGGACCTTGTGGTCCAACCGGACCGTTTGCTGCATATAATGCATAAGGCACACTTAAAAATTGCGAAACCCCCATATTAACAAATCCTGAGCCAAAATCAACTTCTTGTTCAATGAACTTTAAATTCACGCCCCAATTTATCGCACTAAATGTTCCGGATAAAACAGATCCTGATCCTAAATTTAAATTGTACAATCCAAATTGGTTAGTTGTTGTATTATGACTCTCCTGATAAACAATTGGTCCGCTTGTTGTATTATCACGAATCGTAATTCTTACAGTAAGGGTTTGGTTGTTCAATGCATTTCCAGCTGCATTGCGCGCAACCCCTTGGTATTTTATAGATTGTGGCGCTTGTGCATTCAAAGAATTTAAAAGCGCAATACAAAATGATGCTACGATTAAAAGTTTTTTCATAATGGTGATAGGTTAATAGTTGGTTTTTGTAAGCTTAAATGTTTTATTTATTTGGTTATTGGTTACGCGTAAAAAATAAATTCCGTTAGCGTAATTCTTAAAATTCACATCATCTGATTGTTGGTTTGTTGATGTGTAGATTGTTTTTTCAAATACCAATTTACCGTTTGTATCCATCAACTTTAAATGATAAGTACCCACCGGCAAACCATTCATATTAATTTTTAATAGATCAATTACAGGGTTTGGATATACTACCACATTCATAAATTTATCCTGCTCATTTAAAAATGAAGCTATAGCCAACTCCGGTTGATGAAATCCCATGGTTGTGACATTAACAGAAGTTGTAAATGTTTCACTAACCGGCTCACCTATGGTCCATGCAATTGACCCACCAGGCGATGATGTAAAACCTCCATTGTTTGAAACAATTGTTGGGGTAACCGTTTGCGCCTTGATCGAAAAAACAGAAAGGCAAAAGAAAATCGAATAAATAGATGTCTTCATATATTTGGTTTCTTAAATATAAATGAATTAAGGATTTATTTAAATAGAGAATTTGAATTGTTATTAAATGAACCTTTTTAAGCTTGCCCCCCCTTTTTTTCACATCAAAATCTAAAAAAGTTGAAAAAATTTCTTGCACCCCCCTCTTTTTTGACTAATTTTGTGCATAATTTATATAAAATCACATTTAACCCCCTATAAAAATGACAACAAGACGAATTTTAGCCATGCAGGATGCCATCAATCGCGTTCCTGTAGAATTAAGTAAAAGCGACAAAAAGGTTTCTGAGTATTATGGCTCAAACGTTTTTGGATTGGATGCCATGCGTGAATTCCTTTCTGATGAAGCGTTTCAAAGCATTCAACAATCTATGAATCAAGGCACCATTGTTGAGCGTAAAATGGCCGATCAGGTGGCTGCTTGCATGAAAGCTTGGGCGCAAAGTAAAGGGGTAACACATTATACACACTGGTTTCAACCATTATCAGGTGCTACTGCTGAAAAACACGATGGTTTTTTTGAACCTATTGAAGGTGGCCGTGCTATTGAGCGTTTTAGCGGTAATGCTTTAGTGCAACAAGAGCCCGATGCTTCTTCATTCCCAAATGGTGGTATTCGTAACACTTTTGAAGCGCGCGGTTACACAGCTTGGGATCCTACATCTCCTGCATTCATTTGGGGACAAACCTTATGTATTCCAACTATTTTTATTTCATACACCGGCGAATCATTAGATTTTAAAACACCTTTATTAAAATCATTACAAGCTTTAGATAAGGCTGCAACAGATGTTTGCCAGTATTTTGATAAGAATGTTACAAAAGTTATTGCAACATTAGGGTGGGAGCAAGAGTACTTTTTAATTGATGCTGCATTATATAATATCCGATACGATCTTCAACAAACCGGTCGTACCTTATTTGGTCATGCTCCTGCAAAAGGTCAGCAGTTAGAAGATCACTACTGGGGTTCAATTCCGGAGCGTGTTGCAGCTTTTATGCGTGATTTTGAATACGAGTCGCATTTATTAGGTATACCTGTTCGTACGCGTCATAATGAAGTAGCACCTGCGCAATTTGAGTGTGCACCAGTATTTGAAGAAACAAACTTAGCGGTTGACCATAACTTATTATTAATGGATGTGATGGAGAAAGTTGCCATCCGTCATAACTTCCGTGTGTTATTACACGAAAAACCTTATGCAGGTGTTAATGGTAGCGGTAAACACAACAACTGGAGTTTAGCAACTAACACCGGAAAGAATTTATTATCGCCTGGTAAAACACCTAAGACCAACCTACAATTCTTAACCTTCTTTGTAAATACCGTAATGGCTGTTTATGAGCATGCCGATCTATTGCGCGCTTCTATTGCTTCTGCCAATAACGATCACCGCTTAGGCGCTAATGAAGCACCTCCGGCGATCATGTCTGTTTTCTTAGGTCAGCAATTATCAAATGTGTTAGATGAATTAGAAAAAGCGGTACACAGTGGTAAGATGAGTCCTGAAGAAAAAACAGCTTTAAAAATGAACATTGGCCGTATTCCTGATATCTTATTAGATAATACAGATAGAAACAGAACATCGCCATTTGCCTTTACCGGAAATAAATTTGAGTTCAGAGCTGTTGGATCATCAGCTAATTGCGGCGGACCAATGACCGTATTAAACGCAATTATGGCGCAACAATTGATCGCCTTCAAAAATGAGGTTGATGGTTTAATGAATAAAAAGGTTGAGAAGGATGAAGCTATTTTTCAGGTATTAAAGAAATACATCATTGCCAGTAAGAAGATCCGTTTTGAAGGAAATGGTTACGGCGACGAATGGAAAGCAGATGCGAAGAAACGTGGTTTAAATAATTTCCCTACAACGCCTGCAGCATTGGAAGCAATGATCTCTAAAAAGACCTTACACATGTATGAGTCGTTAGGTATCTTAAACCACCGTGAACAAGAAGCACGTTACGAGATCAGTTTAGAGACCTATACAAAGAAAATTCAAATTGAATCGCGTATCATTGCTGATATGGTAAATAATCAAATTTTACCTGCTGCCATTCAATACCAAAAAACAATTGTTGAGAATGTGAACGGATTGAAGAATTTAATGACGGCTGCTGAATTTAAAAAGGCCGCAGAAGTTCAATTGAATTTGATCTCTGAGATCAGTGAGCGTGTGAACATTATTAAAAAAGCTGCGGATGATATGCGTGAAGAACGCAAGAAAGCGAACAACTTAGATTCTGCCAAGAAACAAGCTCACGTTTATTGTGATAAAGTAAAATCATATTTTGATGTGATCAGATATCAGGTAGATAAATTGGAATACATTGTTGACGACAAAGTGTGGCCACTTCCAAAATACAGAGAAATGTTATACTTAAGATAATTAAAAAGCCCGCAATAAAGCGGGCTTTTTTTTAAATATTCTTTTTGATGACCGTTTCAACCTCGTGAATGGTAAGGTTTAACTTTTTCTTTTGTTCGTCAATAAAATCCTTTAGATCGGCTTTACCCAATTCAAATTGAATTTCAAGGTTCTCAACTTTATTTCTCAGATCACCGATCACGCCGGTTCCGTTCTGATAATCTAATTTCGATTCGTGAACGAACTTTTTAAAATTCTTACTGTACTCTTCCCACTTATCTTTTGCTTCTGCTTTTCCAAGCGCAAATTCAACTTGAACCTGTTCAAGATCGTTTGCTAAATTCCTTAGGGTACTTACAAACCCGTCTGCTATTTTATGATTTTCCATGAGTTTTGATTATTTAATACAAGATTAGAATAATTTACCCGAACCAAACATGATTAAATACCAAAATTCAAATGATATAAATCAGTAAATGGCTTACTTAACGTTAAATGCGGATACCAATGATACAAACATCATCTACTTGTTCAAGATCACCTTTCCAATCATTAAAAGTATCTAATAATAATTGACGCTGTTCATTCATCGGTTTGGTTTGATATTTTAAAATAGTTTCACTTAGCGTTTTGTATTTAAACTTTTTTCCTTTTGGGCCGCCAAACTGATCGGCATAACCATCACTAAAAAGATAAATACTATCCCCTTTATTTAATTGTAAATGCTGTACTGAAAACTCTTTTTCATTTTCAAAAACACCTATTGGTTGTTTGTCTGCCGACAATTCCAATAATTGCTTGTCTTTTATGATCCACGCCGGATTGTATGCGCCGGAATACCAGAGATCGCCTGTTTCTGT
>JBIKKW010000245.1:0-2903 GCA_044360115.1 Bacteroidia bacterium | reverse complement strand
TCTACGAAAGGGAAGTGAGTAAAAACGTTCTCAGCTTTTGGCCAAACTTCAGCGTATTTGTGACGGATAAAACCGTATGATACTAGTAAACCACCGAATGTTAAAGCATCGGAGATAAGGAAAAACCACATCATCATTTTTCCATAACTTACTTTGAATGGCGACTGGCCGCCGTTCCAAGCTTCTTTTACATCAATTTCTGCTGAATGAGCCATAATAATTTGTTAAGAAAGATTAAATTTTGGGTACAAGTTTAACGAAAAAAATATAAAAACAAAAACAAATATATCCATAAAAGGTCTAAAAAGTGCCAATAGATGGCAGAAAGCTCAATTCCTAGATAATCCTGGGCGCTGTAACGATTTTTTATTGACTTCACCAAAGTTATTAACAGGGCAATTAATCCGCCAAAAAGATGGAGTAAATGCACTACGGCAATAAGGTATAAAAAGGATCCTGATGCATTACTGTATTTTCCTAAGAAATAGATGCCCTGAATGGTCAATTCTTTCCATCCCAGGTATTGCGTGTAGGTAAACACCAAGCCTAAAACAAAAGTTATAAACAAAAACAAAGTGGTGCCTTTTACATTGTTCTTTTTAATGGCCATTTGTGCCAACAACATGGTTAAACTGCTGGCAATAATTACAGCGGTGCTAACTATGGCAATGCTTGGTAATTGAAAAACCAACCAATTTCCGTTATCTGCCCTTACTACATAGGCGCTTGTTAAGCCCGAAAAAAGCATAATGATGGATACAATGCCTATCCATAATAATGATTTGGATGATTTCTTCCTCATCAATTCCATTTCGGCCTTGTGAGGATTTTCTTTTTTAATTTTTAATGTTGCCATGCGTTTAAAGTTTTGTCATTAAGGCCAATTGTACAACCGGTAAATAGATCAATGTGATCAAAAATAATTTCTTAGCGTTTTGGTCTGTATCTATTTTATAAAAATTATACGCTTGCAAAAGCAGAGTAATGCCACTGATAACCACTATCGAAGTGCTTAATAGACCAACAAATCTGAACATAAACGGAAAAGTGCTTACAATAAGCAAAAACACGGAGTAGATGAGGATCTGAAAGCGCGACGATTGATCTTTACCACCTTTTGAAGGTAACATGTAAAAAGAAGCTCGTTTGTAATCCTCGTCGTTAAACCAGGCCAAGGACCAAAAATGAGGGAATTGCCAAAAGAATTGTATTGAAAATAATAAAAGCGCAAAAAAGGTTATGTGTCCAAAGCCTGTGGTAGCCGATACTGCACCAATTAAAGTTGGTATAGCACCCGGAAATGCACCCACAAAAACTGAAAAAGGCGTAATTCGTTTAAGCGGTGTGTATATTAGCGCGTAAAGTATAATAGAGATAAACCCTAAAATACCACTTAAAGGATTCGTGTAAATCCAAAGTAATATGGTACCTATGATGCCAAAAAGCGTGCAAAAAACCATAGCCTGCGTGTTGCTTAAAGCGTTAGTTGGCATCGGGCGGTTTTTTGTGCGCTCCATCAATTTATCGAGGTCCTTTTCAATGATCTGATTGAAGCCATTGGCAGCACTGGTAACCAAAAATCCTCCTAAACATAAAGCTATGAGTTGCTTCCATTCAATTTTATCGGCTACGGTTATGTATGTGATAACAGCTGAAAAAACCACCAAGCTGCCTAGTCTGAATTTGGTTAATTGTAAAAAGGCAGAAAATTTAGAGTAAGTTACCGTAGGGGTTTGAATATCTGAAGATGTATTGTTCAAATGCGCAACAAATTTAGCGCTTTATTTAAAAATGGCAAAAGTAATAAGTAAGGCGAATAATAGGGTTTCGACGAAAAAAGCAAAGGAAAAGGCTATTATGCTTTAGCCTTTTCCTTTAATAAAGCCATTTCCAGAACTTCTTCCATTTTTGTGACATAATGAAACTGCAAGCCTTTTAAATAATGTGGTTTTATATCCTCAATATCCTTTTTATTATCGGCACATAAAATGATCTCCTTTATACCGGCACGTTTTGCAGCTAAGATCTTTTCTTTAATTCCGCCAACAGGCAATACCTTTCCGCGCAAAGTAATTTCACCGGTCATAGCCAATGCTTTTTTTACTTTTCGCTTGGTAAATGCGCTGGCAAGTGAGGTTAACATGGCAATACCTGCGCTTGGCCCGTCTTTTGGTGTTGCGCCCTCAGGCACGTGAATGTGAATGGCGGTTTCCTCAAATAATTCGGGTTTCAGATCCAAAATGTGCGGATGCGCTTTAATGTATTCTAATGCCAGTGTGGCGCTTTCTTTCATTACTTCGCCAAGGTTACCGGTTAAGGTTAAACGCGGACTTTTTGATCTGCTTAAACTCGTTTCAATAAACAATATATCTCCACCAACTTGTGTCCATGCTAATCCTGTAACTACGCCGGCAATATCGTTGCCTTGGTATTTATCTTTAACATGTGCCGGACCTAGTATTTTGTTTAAGTTACTTTCTTCAATTTTTGGTGCGGCCTCACCTTTAGCAATATGAACGGCAACATGCCTTGCGATCTTAGAGATCTTCTTCTCTAAACCACGCACACCGCTTTCTGCCGTGTAATTATCAATTAAAAATTCAATAACCTTATCACTCAGTTTTAATTGATTTTTCTTTAAACCATTTTCTTCAACTTGTTTAGGGATGAGGTGTTGTTTAGCGATCTCAATTTTTTCTTCAACCGTATAACCATTCACTTCAATGATCTCCATACGATCACGTAAAGCAGGTTGTATGCTGTTTAAATTATTGCATGTTGCAATGAACATCACCTTGCTTAAGTCGTAATCCAATTCCAAAAAGTTATCGTAAAAGGTTGAGTTTTGTTCAGGGTCTAACACTTCCAATAAGGCAGATGAAGGATCACCATGAAAATCATTT
>JBIKKW010000243.1:0-2908 GCA_044360115.1 Bacteroidia bacterium | reverse complement strand
CAGAGTAATCTGGGGCTTTTTGCATTTATGCAGGTTCATAAATCATGTCTCCCGAAGCTCACTTCGCTCCGTCAAGATCAAAGCTTTATGCGTTTATTTGGGTTTAAATAAAATTAAAAAATCCACAAAAGAAACACTTTTAAGCCAATCGTATTACTCTAAGCATGGTGCCTTAATTTTTTTTGATTATTTTTCCGAAAGTTAAATAAATGAATTTTTAATGTTCTCATATGTAATATTTTCTTTCACAAAGATTAAACTCATCTTAATTGTGTATTAAATTAAACACAATTATTAATTGTTTTTTAAATAGAAAGATTCAAATTTTATCATCTCTCACTAGAATTCTCTAAATCCCTTTAGTGAACAAAAGGTTTAAATGTAGTTGTAACTTATTGGAAAACAATGCTTTTAATATGTAACAACTTGAAAATTCTCAAAAATGATGTGTGTTTTTTTGCTAGTTTTAGCAGTAATTTAAATTAACCTACATGAAGAAAATCTACTTATTTTTTGCAATTATTGGAATGCTAATTTTCAATAATGTTTCTGCACAACAAGCTTTTTACAAAGCGCCACAAGGAACTAATACAACAACTGTTAGAGGACCTAATGGCTCGGCGGCACATGCATTTCTTAGAGGGTGTTATATTGTTCCTGCATCTGAATTAACCGGTATTGCTACTGTTACTGCTTTAAACGGATTTGGTTTTAATCTTGTTGGTGGTACTGCTTCAACAGCTGTTACAGGTACTATACAAGTGTATCTACAAAATACTTCTGATGTAACGTATTTAAAAGGTACTAACTGGAATAACGCATTAACCGGTATGACATCGGTTTATAATAACACTATGACCATTCCAACCGGATCTACATTGGCACAAGCAGTTAATGTATTATTCCCTTCGAATTTTACTTATACTGGCGGTGGCTTGTATGTAGCTTATGATTGGACATCAACAGGACCTTTTGAAACAAGTCCAACTGTTGCTAATTACCAATGTCAAACAAATATCAATCAAGGTGGTGCATCAAATAGTTCAGCATCTGCACCTTCGCCTACAGCAATTTTGAACACCAATTTCCGTCCCAATTTTAATTTTGGATACATTAATACTTTTACAAATGAAGCAATGTTTGTAAATGTGATCTCTGCCGGAAAAATTCCAATTACAGCATTTGCACCTTATACCTACAGTGCAGTAATTAAAAATATGGCAAACACAACAATGACCAATGTGGTTGTTGATCTGTTTATGAATGGTGCAAATACTTTCACCACAACAACTACTGTTCCAACTATTGCATCAGGTGCAACCACTACGGTTACATTTCCTGCATTCACGCCAACTGCGCAAGGCACAAGTACCATTACCATTTCATGCGCGAATGATCAAAACAATTTGAATAATACAGGTTCAACAACACAATCAGTTACCTGCGAAGTTTATGCATTAGGACAACCTTCTACTGCAACAAATTCATATTCACTTGGTGTAGGTTTTCAAACCGGATCAGGGTCGATTATCACACGTTTCAGACCTAATACGCAATCAACTGTTGTTGCTGTTGATCTTGCAATTAGCAGTGACGCATCAAATGTTGGTAAACCTGTTTATGGTATCATAACAAACTCTGTTGGTACTCTGTTAGGATTAACCAACACGGTTGTATTAACGAATGCGCATCTTAATAAATTCACAACATTCTTTTTCCCTACACCAATTACAACTTCTGCGAATACCAATTATCATATTGGTTTGGTTCAGCCAACATTCCCTCATTTCCCAATTGGCGCATCAACGGCTACATACATTCCGCCAAACTCTTATTTTCAATCAGGTGTAACCGGAGGTTTCTTAATCACATTAACACAAAACTTAGGGATATTTGGTATTGAGCCAATATTCGCCAATGGAATTACACTTACCGTAAATTCAGCTACACTTTGCAGCGGAAACTCTGTTACGTTAACAGCTAATAGTTCTGTTTCAAATTATACATGGTCTACCGGTGCTACAACAAGCTCAATTGTAGTTGCGCCAAATACAACTACCATGTATGTGGTTAATACCAATTCATCAAACATTTGTTTTGCTAAAAAACCTGCATTTGTAACGGTAAATATTACACCAACCATCACTGTTCCTAATGGCGGTATTTGTCCAACTCCTGGTTCGTATACATTTACACCAAGTGGTGCTTCATCTTACACATATTCAAGTGGATCAAATACAGTAGCACCAACAGTAACAACGATCTATACAGTGGTTGGGTCATCAACAGCAGGATGTATTAGTTCAATAGTAACACCAACGGTTTTTGTGGGTAACAGTGTAACGCTTGCAATTGTTAGCCCTACAGGAATTTGTACAGGTAAATCGGCAACTTTAATTGGAACAGGCGCTGCTTCTTATTCATGGAGCACGAGTTCAACTTTGAATCCAATTGTTGTTAGCCCTACAGTATCTAATACATATGGTGTTTTAGGAACAGTAGGTACTTGTACAAGTTTTGTATCCACTTTATTAATAGTAAATCCAAATCCAACGATTACAGTTGTTGCAACAAAAACATTGTATTGCGCCGGTGCGCCGGCAAGCACACTAACTGCAGGTGGTGCAACAAGCTATTCATGGAATACGGGTGCAAATACAGCTACAATTGCTGTAACACCTACCAGTGTTGTTACATATTCGGCAATGGGATTTGATGTTAACGGTTGTACAGACAGTAAATTATTAACGATCGGTATTGCAGGCAGCCCTACTGTTAATGCAGCTTCTAGTTCTCCTACTATTTGTATCAATGAAACGGCTACATTAACAGCTACCGGTGGTTTAGCTTATGTTTGGAGTAACAATACATCAACCACAAACATTGCTGTAATTTCTCCAACAGCTAC
>JBIKKW010000244.1:0-2908 GCA_044360115.1 Bacteroidia bacterium | reverse complement strand
TAATCATTATCAGAGTAAAAAACGTTTACTCCCAATGATGCCATCTTATGATGAAGAATCCCCTCTTTACAGATCGTGTAAAAATAAACTTTATGTCCTTTCGAAATAAAACTTTCAGCAAGCGATTCCAAAAATACAGTATGATAATTATTTTGATAATATATGAGAATATTCATTTACTTACATTCAAATTCTACATCAAATAATTCTTTTTTCTCACAAAAGGTAACCTCATTTATGTCTGACCCTTTGTAATAAATATTACATCCATACGTTTTTAAAAGCTTCCAAATTTCCTCTAAACTTTGCGCATTAGCAACAATTGATGATGGGTGCAAAGCAAGAACACCAATAGGCTTATCATTTAAAAATGTTTCCTTTGCGCCAATTAACGCGTCTAATTCAGCGCCTTCTACATCAATTTTCAACACATTGACCTTTAGATTATACTTTCTCCTGAAATCGTCAATACTCCATGCATTAACTTTAACTGTTTTAACTCCTCTTTCTGTTTTAACTAGTGTATTTGCATTTGATCCTTCACCACTTTTTGAAGTTAAATTAAAAAACACGTCGCCGCTTTCCTTTGTAACCGCAGCATTAATTAACTTACAATTATTTATCTCATTTAATTGAACTGTTTGTTCCAATATCTTAAACGTTTCCTTTGTTGGTTCAAACACATATACCTGACCTTTATTACCAACTAACTTCGAAAACAAAACGGTAAACAAACCTATGTGTGCTCCAATATCAAACACTACATCACCCTCTTTTATCTTTTTGTTGTAAAAACTAAATGCGTCTTTTTCATAATCATTTTCATAATACCTCGCATAACGTACAGGGAATTTTAGTTGCAAATTATTAATTGTTCGCTTGTAACCTGTTTTCCATGTGATCAGGTCATACAAAAAATAAACAAGTTCTTTAATGTGTTTAAGCAAATTACTCATCCTTACTATAATATTATTTTTAATCTTCTTAACGCGCCTATTAAATAGGTAAACATCAATCCTAACTTATTACTAAAATTTATTGATAGCACTTTTATAAACCATGAATTGCGTTGTAACAAAAGCTCATTTAAAATCTCTTTAGCATTAATTTTATTAATGACATTTTTATGGTAATTCCTTGTGACAATTACAGCAGTTATCAATATTTCGCTGTTCTTTTTATTTAGCAATACACCTTCATTGATGTTCATTTTTTTCATTAATTCCTTATCATTTAACAATAATGCATATTTTAATGTAACTTGTTTTAAATGGTCCAACTTTCTCTTTCCATATATTTCTTTTCCATCACCTATTCTTTCGTGAAATCGGATTGAGGCTAAATCCTGATTAACATAAGCAATTTTCCCATACTTCAATAATTTAAAACCTAATATCCAATCAGCGGCAATTACTTCATCATTAAACAATTCCTTTAAAAATTCACTTTTTTTTATAACAGAACCAATAATCCAATATTCAGTATTATTTAACATGCGCCATGCTGTATCACTTGCATTATAAATTCCGCTTGCCAATTTAAAATTTCTTATTAAATATAACTTTTGGCTTTTTTCATCAATGATCGAGTTTTCGCAATATCCCATTACAATGTTATTTTCTTTTAGAACATACTCCATAACCCGCTCAATGCAGTTTGGTTCCAAAACATCATCTGAACTTAAAAAACTAATATAATCGCCGTTTGCTTCAGATGCTATAAAATTGAAATGTTGGTTTATTTGCAGATGTTTTTGAGGCTTTATGAGTCTTACTTTTCCGTTATCAAACGCTTTTACCATTTCTTCGATGCCTTTATCTGAATGATTATCTGATATGATCACTTCAATATTTGAATAACTCTGATGTATGGCACTTTGAATTGATTCCTTTAAAAATTCAACGCGTTGATTATATGTTGGTATTAATATACTTACTAGGGGCTTATTCATTAATTGATCCTTTTTATCAATGAGATTATTAATTTCCTGAATTCAGAAATCGAAACAAAATAAATAACAACAGAAATAAATAAAATTAGTAATAAATAAAGGTTGCTGGTATTATTAAAATAGCTGGTGTATGCATATTTGGCAAGACTAAAAATCAAAACAGAAACTACCAGCGGCCATATGACATCTTTCTTTATCCAATTTAAATACTCGTTCTTCATAAAAAAATAATGAAACAAAGGTATACTAAATACAACATAGAGTGTGTTTATACAAAGCCAAACGTAACTTGCACCTTTAATTCCGTAATGAATCGTTAAAAAATACAATAACGGCATCATTAATACAGAAAGGATGATGTTCTGATAAATTGTAAATTTTGTATTTCCGTTAGCTAACATAAAAATATATGGCACCCACATCATACAATTAAACAAACAACCTAATACAGCAATCTTTAAAACCGGCGATGTATTTGTTGTTAATAATTGATTGTTAGTCCAAAATAATAAAAGTTCATAAGAAAAATTAAATAAAATTAGCCCGATTGGAAAAATCACAATTGATACCCATTTAGCTGATTTATGATATAAAGCAATTGCTAAATCGTGTTGTTTTGTAGCGATCAAAGATGTGAATTTTGGAAAAATAATAGGTTGAATTGGCGCAATAAGTTGATTTATTCCTCCCGCCAACAAAAATGCTAAATTATAATACCCAACAAATTCAAGCGTTACTAATTTACTTACAGCCAATTTATCTACCTGGGTTAACAATAAACTAATTATTGATATCCCTGTTATTCCAGCTGCAAAACGCCAGATCCTTTTTATTTGATTTATTGAAAAACTACTTAATGGAATAAAAAAATTGAATTCGCTATAAGAAAATACCCTTAATATTATTGTAAATAGCAAAGTACAAACTAATTGCCAAACAAAGTAAACCTCAATTGAA
>JBIKKW010000242.1:0-2922 GCA_044360115.1 Bacteroidia bacterium | reverse complement strand
GCGCTTGCACTAAAGCTTGCTCCCTGGCGCTCACATACTGTGATCGTTGGTATTACCGCTACACTTGGTACAGGTATTACATTGATCGGAATAAAGCTTGATGTGGTACATGATACTGTTCCTATCGTAAAGATCGCGTTCACTGAATAGTTGCCTGATGCCGGTGGTTGGATATTACTGATCACATTGGTTTGTGTTGATGAAGTATAACCATTCGGTCCAAACCACTCATAACCTGATGCACCTAAGGCATTCGCCGAGAAGGTTCCTACTCCATTCTGGCATACATTCGCTGAACTGAAGGCTGTTACCGGACTCTTTGGTACTACTGATACGTTAACAACTGCAAACGAGGTACAAACTAAGGTAGTTTGCGAATTTGAATAATAGGCCGTAACAGAATAATCACCCGATTGTGCCGGTGTAAGATTATTCAGAATTGGATTTTGCAGAGACGAACTAAAACCTGGTCCGGACCAGCTGTAAGAAGTAGCTCCTGCTGCATTCGCTGTTAAATTTAAATTAGAGCCGGCACATAAAGTATGAAACGGGACGACGTTCAACGAGGCGACGGGGACGACGGCTGCACTTGTTGTGGCAAAGGCCGAGCATGCAATGCTTGTTGGTGTTGAAGTACTCGTGTATGTATTTGTAACGGTTAAACTATAAAAGCCCGTTGCCGCGGGTTGTGCATTTAAAATAGATGTACTCTGTGTATTTGCGCTAAAATTGTTTGGCCCTGTCCAAGAAAAAGTTGGCGGCGATGTTGTATTAACCGTTGAACCAATATTTAACGTTGAACCTTGACAAACCGGACCACTATTTGAAACTGCGGTGATGGTTGGATTACTATTAACCTGAACGCTCACTGTAACAGCTGCGCTGCAATTGTTTGCACTACCATTTAAAGTGTAGGTTGTTGTTGCGCTTGGCGTTACTGCAATTGATGGCGTGGTTAAATTACCCGGCTGCCATGTGTATGTTTGAGCGCCACCACCTAAAATAGTTACACTTGTGCCGGCACAAATATTTCCTGCAGATAAAGTTGTTGTGATTGTTGGAGTTGGACAACAGTTGTAATAAATAAAAATACGACCAATGTTATAGTTGATCTCCGACCAAATGTTTGCCATTGGCTGGCCACCTGAAATACAAGCCTGCATACCGCTACGGCGACAAGTTGTTGGTTGACCCATGATCGTTGTTGCAAATGCCACACCATCGTAACTATTGATACAGTTACCTGCGCGTGCACCGTAAACACCAATGATATCACCAGCTGCAACAGGTATATTACAAGGAACAGTTGCGTTGGGAGCAGCGTTCGTAATTGTAAACAATTGCACAAATCCATTTGTTACCCCAGGAAAAGCCGGTGGATTACCCGCTGTAAAACGAACAACACGAATGTGTTGGTTTTGACCAGCTGCACCGGGAGCATCCGGTGGAATGTATAGCGCGCAAATATTAAATGCAACCGGCGATGTAAAATGGTAACCACGAACCATTGAACTGAAAAAATTTGTTTGAGGCCCTATAGGCATCATTGTTTGAGCATTTACAACGCCAACTAATGACAATAACAATAATATATATTTGAACTTTTTCATGGCTTATTTAGTATCAAATGAATGAACAATTTCCTTTTTTGACTTTAATGATTCGATGATCACATTTGGATTTTTCTCCATCCACACACGTAACTTTTCATAATAATCATTAGTTAATGAAGACTTACCTGCCAACTTTGGAAAACCAACCGATTCAACGATCGCTTTAGCATCTTCATTTTGTTTACTTGGTTTTAACTGATAATCAATGATCAGCTTTTTAGCCAGATCAAAATCATATGTATACCCAGAAGGTGCATCAGATGGTGCAGGAACAGAATTTGTTTGCGCCTTTATTTCGCCTAAATACAAAAAAGCTCCTAAAAATAAAGCTATTAATCTCATGTTTTTCATATTACAACTTGTGTCTCCACTAAATTAATAAAAAAAACCTGCTTTACACTTATTTTAGATAACTGGACAACAGCATTTAATCAGCAAAACCATGCTTACAATCATTTACACTTGCTAAATGATTTAGAGCAGCCTTTTTTGATCAAAACTAAGGTGTTTTATAAAAGAAAAAAGAGGTTCTTATGGAACCTCTTTTTTCAAACAAACTTTTTTATTCTATAATTACTTCAACAGCGTTACGTGGCCTTTGAATTCTTTCTTACCAACACCGTTTCCGCCAATTACTCTTACCTTGTAAATGTAAACGCCATCTGTTGCTTTTACACCTTTAACGGTTCCATCCCATCCTTTGTTGATGTCTTTTGTGGTATACACTAAAGTTCCCCATCTGTCAAAGATCTCCATGATGTAGCCTTCTGTTTTTAATCCTAAGCCTTTTACATTGAACACATCATTGATGTTATCATCATTTGGTGTAAAGGTGTTTGGAATGTATACGTTAAAGTCTTCATCTACTGTGATCACTTTATAAATTGTATCCACACAACCAAATTCATTTCTCACAACTAACATCACAGGGAACTTACCATTGTTGTCGTAGATCTTACTTGGGTTCTTTGTTGTTGCTGTATCTGGGCCACCAATGTTTGTGCTGTTTGCAAACTGCCATTCGTAACTGATCACATTACCATGCTTAGTTGTTGGCATAAAGGTAACCTGACTGTTTGATGTGTTAGGCGTTTGTGGATCCCATGTGAAGTCTGCACCCGGTTTTGGATGTACTGTAATTGGAACACTGTATTCAGTTGTGCCTTTACAACCGTTAGTGCCTACTGCCGATATCTTCATGTAATGTTGACCTGCACCTAAACAGATCATGATGCTATCACCATTAAATATCTTGTTGTTACCAAAATCATACGTTACCTCGGTTGCCTTGTTATTCAAGTGTGCGTTG
>JBIKKW010000099.1:0-10751 GCA_044360115.1 Bacteroidia bacterium | reverse complement strand
TTTTTTGATCTTAGTAAATTAAAAAAGTCCTTCATAAAAAAACCCCGAATAATTCGGGGTTAATTTTGTGCTCCCACCTGGGCTCGAACCAGGGACCCTCAGATTATGAGTCTGATGCTCTAACCGGCTGAGCTATAGGAGCTAGAAATCCGACTTGGCGTAGCGCCGGTTCAAAATCGGATTGCAAAAATAGAGATTTGTATGAGAAATACAAAAATTAAATTACAATGCTAATATCTGCTTAGCGTGTTCTTTTGTATCTACATCTTTGATCACATGCTTGATCATTCCATCTGCACCAATTACAAATGTTGTACGAATGATCCCATCATAGATCTTTCCCATAAATTGCTTTGTTCCATAAACATCAAATGCTTTAATGATGTTCATACTTGTATCTGCTAATAACGGGAAAGGCAAGTTGTATTTGTTAGCGAATTTCACATGCGATTCTACATCATCTGCACTTACACCAACTACTGCATAATTGTTGCTTCCTAAAAAATAATACTCATCTCTTAAACTGCAAGCTTCTGCGGTACATCCCGGCGTATCATCCTTCGGGTAAAAATACAACACAATGGTTTTGCCTGCTAACGAATATGAACTCACTATATTTCCGTTTTGATCAATGCCTTCAAAATAGGGTGCCTTATCACCAGGAACCAAATGTGTGCTGTGTGCTACAAATTTTACGGCTTTAGCAGCTTTATCTACCGGAGAAGTAACTTTTTTTACTACCGGTTTTTTTGTTGCTGCTTTTTTTGCTACTGCCTTTTTAGGTGCAGCTTTTTTTACAACTTTTTTAACCGTTTTCTTTGGTGCAGGTTTAGTTGTTTTTTTCTTTACAACTTTTTTAGCTGCCTTCTTAACTGTTTTTTTCGCGATCTTTTTTGCTACTTTCTTCGTTGCTTTTTTTGCTATTTTTTTCTTTGCAACTTTTTTAACCACTTTTTTCTTGGTGGCTTTTTTCACAACTTTTTTCGCTGCCTTTTTACTTGCTTTTTTTGAGGCTTTTTTTGGCGCTTTTTTGGCTGCTTTTTTTAGCGGCTTTTTTGCTGCCTTTTTTACTGGTTTCTTTTTTGATTTTTTTGCCATGATCATTATTTTTTAAATTAACTTTTACAGAACCTGATTTTTTTAGAACATTCTTTTCATAAAAGGTACAAAATTCTTTTAATTGACAAACCTCGCATTTCGGATTTCTTGCTAAACAAGTATATCTACCATGCAAAATTAGCCAATGATGCGCTTTTGGTACCAATTTTTCCGGTATGTGCTTAATGAGCTGCAACTCTGCTTGCAATGGGTTTTTAGCACCAACGGTTAATCCTAAACGGGCGCTAACCCTAAAAACATGCGTATCCACCGCCATAGTAGGCTTTTCATAAACCACCGAAGCTATCACATTGGCCGTTTTTCGCCCTACACCGGGCAATTTCACAAGTTCATCCACCTCGCTTGGCACAATTCCTTTAAAATCATTAACCAGCATTTTAGCCATGTTTACAAGGTGCTTGGCTTTATTATTGGGGTAACTAATGCTTCTGATATAAGTAAAAACGGTATCACTATTGCTATTGGCTAAAACCTCTGCATTTGGAAACGCTTCAAACAAGGCCGGCGTTACCATATTTACACGCTTATCGGTACATTGTGCGGATAATATAACAGCCACCAACAATTCATAAGGGTTTGTATAATGTAACTCCGTTTCGGCAACAGGCACATGCGTTTGGAAGTAATCCAGTATCTTTTGATATCGTTCCTGTTTATTCATTTTAAAAGTAAATTTAAGTGTTTTTATACAAATTAGTACTTTTGTTAGGAATGATGTTATTACACCCGCATAATCTATTAAAAACAGCCATCATCCTGCTTTTTACTCTTGTTTCGTGCAAGCCCGAAAAGCCGGTGGAGCATCAACAAACAAAAGAAATTGATCCGGAGGCTTTAAAAAAACAATTTATTAAAGCCAATCAACAAATTGTTCAAAAGGAGAATGATGAAATGGATTATTATGCCAAATCACATCAAATGAACTTTATCCCAACTAAAAGCGGGGTGCGATTTTTTGTTTATGAAGCTTCTGCCAAAGGCGACAGTATTAAGGACGGGATGGAGATCTCAATGAACTTTAAAGTATCATTGCTTGATGGCACCGAAGTATACAATTCTAAAGAACTTGGTAAAAAAACATTTATTGTTGGGCAAGAGAATATTGAAAGTGGCATTCACAAAGGTGTTCAGTACCTTAAACGCGGCGATAAAGCGCTTTTAATGATCCCTTCGCATTTAGCACACGGTTTACTTGGCGATTCAAAAAAGATCCCTCCTCAAATGCCTATCGTTTATGATGTTCAAATTGAGTAAGCGCATCATGAAACAGTTTATCTTTTTGATCCTGATCATTTTTTTCTTTTCGCGTTGTGGAAAAAAGAACGATGGATTATACAGCAAACACGATGCGGGTTTTTATTACCATTTGGTTTCCTTTGCAAATGATGAGAAAAAAAACAACACCCATTTCATAGCCCTCTTAGATATTGCTTACGCCACACAAAACGATTCGGTTTTTTGGACCAGCCGAACCGATTACGACGATAAATATTTCATGAATATTGATCCCGAAACAACACACAATTTTATTGAATCCTATTTGATGAATGCCAATGAGGGCGATAGTGTAAATTTACTGATATCCACCAGTGAGTTCTTTAAACAACAGTTCTTTACAAAGCGCATTCCTTCATTCGTAAAAAACGATTCCATTGTAAAAGTTAATTTTAAGATCAAAACATTATTTAACACCACCAAAGTTGATTCACTTTTAACGGCTTGGGCCTTAAACGAAACACAGCTCATTAAAAATTACCTTAGTGAAAACAACATTCAAAGCTTCTACAAAGATTCGTTGAACGTTGTTTGGCTTAACGGAAAACCTAACCACGAAAACGTTGGTGCACTAAAAAACAAAACCATTTCAATGACCTATAAAGGTTACCTTTTAAGTGGTAAACAATTTGATGAATCGCCCGAAAATTGGCAGGTAAATACCGCCACCCCCGATCAAATGATAAAAGGTCTAAATTATGTTATAAAATTTTTAAATACGGGCGAAAATACCAAAATAATATTACCTTCGTACCTTGCATTTGGTGAACTCGGAACGGGCAATATCATCCCTCCATACACGCCTTTGCTTTACGAAATAAACATTAAAAACATAGTAAATTAAAATGAGATTACTTTCTACCTTATCTATCGCATCGGTAATACTTTTATCTTCTTGCGGAAATGATTCAAAGTTTGATGGTTTTACACGCGCTAAGGAAACCGGATTACATTATAAATTCTATACCCACAATGATACAGCTAAACGTGTTGAAATGGGATCGGGTTTATATTTCAGTTACAAAATTTCAACTTTCCCTAAAGATTCGTTGATCGTTAATTCAAAAGATGTAAGTCAGGATGGTAGCGGATATACACGCTTTTTATTACAAGCTGTTTCGTTCAAAGGAAGTTTTGAAGATGGTTTTTTAATGATGCACCGTGGTGATAGCGCTGCTTTCATTATCCCTGCTGATTCTTTCTTCTTAAAAACAATGGGAATGAATGCATTGCCTCCGGGCATTAATCCCGGCGATCACTTAAAAGGTGTGTTCTCAATTAAAGATGTTCTTACAAAAGCTGAGATCGATAAAAATCAAGAGCAACAAAAAGCTGAATATGAGCAAAAAATGAAAGAGGCTTCGGAAAAAGAAAAAGCTGATCTGGATAAATATTTAGCAGATAATAAAATTACAACTGCGCCAACTGAAAGCGGTTTAATTTACATTGAGTTAAAAAAAGGTAAAGGTCCAAGTCCGAAACCAACTGATATTGTTACAGCGCATTATCATGGTACGTTTTTAGATGGTACTGTTTTTGACAGTTCAATTGAGCGTAAAAAACCGGTTGATTTCCCTTTGAACCAGGTTATTCCGGGTTGGACAGAAGGCTTAGGTAAAATGGCTAAAGGTGGTAAAGCTAAATTAATTGTTCCTTCAAATATCGGTTACGGTCCGCAAGGCCGCCCGGGTGGAATTCCACCATTCTCAACATTGGTGTTTGAAGTGGAGTTAATTGATTTTAAAGCTGCTCCTGAACAACAAATGCCGCAACAAATGCCAGAAGGACACGGACCAAACGATGGCCATAACCATTAATTTTTGGCATTATTATTGTAAATTGTAAGTAAAAACAAAACAAATGAAAAAGTTAGCCCTACTTATTGCTGCATTTAGCACCCTCAGTTTCGGGGCATTTGCGCAAAAAAAACAAAAAATAAAAATCAGTAAAATGGATCAAGAATTTTTAAGCAAACAGCCTGATGGCATTTATGCAAAATTTGAAACAAGTAAAGGTGATATTTATACCGTACTTGAACATAAAAAAACTCCAATGACCGTTGCTAACTTTGTTGGCTTGGCAGAAGGTACAATCACAAATACGGCTCGTCCTGCCGGTAAACCTTATTACGATAGTTTAAAGTTTCACCGTGTTATTCCTAACTTTATGATCCAAGGTGGTTGCCCGTTAGGAACAGGTACCGGAGATCCGGGATACAAGTTCCCTGATGAAATTGATGAAACTTTAAAGCATACTGGTCCTGGTATTTTATCAATGGCTAATGCCGGCCCGGGTACAAATGGCAGTCAGTTTTTTATTACACACGTTAAAACCGATTGGTTAGATGGAAAGCACACTGTGTTTGGCCATGTGATCACCGGACAAAATATTGTTGATTCGATCAAACAAAATGATGTATTAAAAAAATTGGTGATCTTACGTAAAGGTAAAGAAGCTGAAGCTTTTGATGCTGCTAAAGTTTTTGAATTTGAAAAATCAAACTACGATAAAAAACAAGCTGAAAAAATAGCTGCTCAAAAAGCTGCTGAAGAAAAGATCTTGGCTGACCTTACCAAAGGTGCTCAAAAAACAGCAAGTGGCTTGTATTACATTATTGAAAAAGAAGGTGCAGGTGCAAACCCTACAGCAACAAGCACTGTAAAAGTTCATTACGAAGGTAAATTTTTAAATGGTCAGATCTTTGACAGCTCTATTCAACGTGGGCAGCCAATTGAATTTGGTTTAAACCAGGTTATTCCGGGTTGGACAGAAGGTTTACAATTATTAAAGCCGGGTGGAAAAGCAAAATTGATCATCCCACCACATTTAGGATATGGTGAGCGTGGTTACCCAGGCGCTATTCCTCCAAACTCATGGTTAGAATTTTATGTTGAGTTGATCGACTTCAAATAATAAAAAAACCCCGATAAGTTTATCGGGGTTTTTTATTTTCATTTATTCAATATCCTTAGGGTAACACAAATAATATTTGGTAACGGTTTGGCTAAGTTTTTGCAAATTCAATTGATCGCTGGCCTCAGCAACATCTTTTAAACTGCCATCTTTCATTAAAATATGAATATGAAATTTACTGGCCAAATAAGCACTGTTATTTACACTATCGCCATACACAAAATAACCGGCTTCCTTCCGGTTCAATTTGTATTTACTCATCACCTTTTCAATGATCTTGTTCTTATGGGAAGTAGCAATGGGTGTGCTTTGCAATTCAATGCGAAATAGTTTTCGCTCAATGAGTTTGTTACACAGTATGTTTAATATTCTATCCTCCGATTGTAACCATCCTTTAATAGATGCTGAAATATCGGTGTCGTCCAATGCAGCAAAATCATTTAGCAACTTTGGATCCTTCATAAAATCTTCTTTGGTAAAATCGTTCTGCAAAAACTTTTTGAATACAGGGGTTGCAAACAGATCTTCGCCCTTGGCACTTAATTCCTTTGCACGCTTTAAGATATTAACCAAAAGGGTTTCTGCACTCAAAACCGTTTTATGCAAATACACTTGCCAATACATCAAACGGCGCGCGATCAAAAATTTCTCAATGCTGTATATACCCTTCAATTCCACAACCAAACTGTTATTCACCACATCCAGCATTTTAATGATGCGATCGCTGCTAATAACACCTTCACTCACGCCGGTAAAAAAACTATCGCGCTTCAAATAATCCATGCGATCCATATCCAACTGTGAGCTAACTAACTGATGCAGGAATTTCTTCTTGTAACCATCGTTGAATATTTTTATTGCCAACGATAATTTTCCTTTGAACTCTTTATTCAAAGCTTCCATCAATAAACTGCTGATGGTTTCATGGCTTACACCTTTCACAATACTGTGTTCAAGAGCGTGTGAAAACGGACCATGACCAATATCGTGCAATAAAATAGCAATAAGGGTTGCTTGTTCCTCTTCATCTGTAATTACAATACCTTTTTGCTTTAAGGTTAAAAGTGCTTCTTGCATTAAATGCATGGCACCAATGGCATGATGAAAACGCGTGTGCAATGCACCAGGATAAACCAAATTCGTAAGTCCTAATTGCTTTATACGCCTTAAACGTTGAAAATATTTATGGTTGATCAGGTCATAGATCAGATCACTCGGAATAGTAACAAAACCATAAATAGGGTCGTTTATTATTTTACGTTTGTTTTTGGTCATTTATTTAAAAAATTCTGATGATTGGTATAATTAATTTAAATTTAATACGTTATTTGTAATATAACTAATCGTATGGACAAAATTACCATTCTTTGGGCTGATGATGAAATAGACTTGTTGAAACCGCATATACTTTTTTTAAATGGAAAAGGTTACGAGGTGGTTACTGCCTGTAGTGGCGATGAAGCACTGGATATTGTAAAAGAGAATAACAACCTTAACGCTGTATTGCTTGATGAGAATATGCCTGGCCTTACCGGGCTTGAAACCCTTGTAAAGATCAAACAAAGCCATCCGAATTTGCCGGTGATCATGATCACAAAAAGTGAAGAGGAACACATTATGGATGATGCCATAGGCGGTAAAATTGCCGATTACTTGATAAAGCCGGTTAACCCAAATCAAATTTTACTCTCATTAAAAAAGGCACTTGATAATAAACGATTAGTTTCAGAAAAAACAAATACTGAATACCGTAAGGAATTTGGACAGATAGGTATTACCTTAAGTGATAAATTGAATTGGAAAGAATGGGCAGATGTATACAAAAAATTGGTTTATTGGGAACTGGAGTTAGATAAGGTTCAGGATAAAAGCATGTATGATATTTTGGTAATGCAAAAGGCAGATGCTAATACACAGTTCTTTAAATTCGTAGAAAAAAATTACATCAGTTGGTTAAATGGTTCCGATAAAAATCCGCCGCTGATGAGCCATACACTCATTAAGAATAAATTCGTAAAAGATCTTGATACGAGCGAAAAGATATTTTTAATTGTGATCGATAATTTACGTTTCGATCAATGGAAGATCATTCAACCTATTATAGAAGATTATTACAAAGTTGATAATGAAGATCTGTTTTACAGTATTTTACCAACGGCCACACAATACGCGCGTAATGCCATCTTTAGCGGTTTACTGCCAAGTGAAATGGAAAAACGTTTTCCAAATTTATGGTTGAATGATGATGATGAAGGCGGTAAGAACATGCACGAAGAAGAATTTATGCGTGAACAAATGAAACGTTTGGGAAAAGATGTAAAGATGAGCTATACCAAAATAACCAACTTTGCAGCCGGGAAAAAATTAACCGAAAACCTAAGCAATTTACTGAACAACAAACTCAATATTATCGTATATAATTTTGTGGATATGTTGAGCCATGCGCGCACCGATATGGAAGTGATACGCGAATTGGCCGATAACGAACCTGCCTACAGAAGTATTACCCGTAGCTGGTTTGAGCACTCGCCACTGCAGGATATCATTAAACAATTAGCGGAAAAAAAGATCAAATTGGTGATCACCACCGATCATGGTACAGTGCATGTAAAGGAGCCAACCAAAGTTTTGGGAGATAAGAACGTGAATAACAATTTGCGCTATAAGCAAGGTAAAGCCTTAGATTATAATCCTAAGGAAGTATTTGAAATTAAAAATCCAAGTGATGCCTATTTACCTAAGAACAATGTGAGCTCACGTTTTATTTTTGCAAAGGAAACTCGCTTTTTTGCTTACCCAAACAATTTCAATTATTATGTGAACTATTACAAGAATACGTTTCAGCATGGCGGCGTGAGTTTAGAGGAGATGATCATTCCATACATCACCTTAAGTGCCAAATAAGCTGCAATGGTTTTTGAAAGAGATATCACCTCCATTGACGAGTTGCCAAAGGTTGCGAACGAACTGTTGCAAACTTTCACAACTGAAAGAATATTTTTATTTAATGCCGAAATGGGATCAGGTAAAACAACTTTTATAAAAGAGTTGAGTAAACAATTAGGCAGTAATGCTAATTTTTCGAGTCCAACCTATTCGATCGTAAACGAATACAAAATTCCGGATGGAAAGATCTTTCATTTTGATCTGTATCGCTTAAAGAATGAAGATGAATTAATTGAAATTGGCTTCACCGATTATTTACAACCCAATGCCTATTTGTTCATCGAATGGCCGCAATTAGCTTCTAATTTGCTGGAAGGCGAAAAATATTTAACCATTCAAATTCAACAAAACGGCGATAACCGTATTTTAACCGCTAAAGACACTAGCAATCAGTGATTTACAAATAGCTTGAAACTCATTACAGTTGTTAAATAATTTAACATTTTGGGGCAATAAAAAAGGCATATTTGTGTTTTTATAGTAGTGTTCTCCGATAAGATACATAGGTACCTTTTTTTATTCGGTTCATGCGCCCTATTAATGGGTGTAATGCTTGGCACTGTTCCTACAAGTGTTCCTCAATTTATATTGCTTGGTAATTGGTTGCTAGAAGGTAAGTTTAAATTAAAATGGCAATTACTTAAAGAAAACTATTTATTCTGGATCCTTAGCGCTGTATTTTTTATTCATGTTATTGGCCTCTTATACACATCTGACCTAGCAGCGGGGTGGAATGATGTTCGTACAAAAATACCACTGATGTATTTACCATTGATATTTTTTACAACCGCTCCTCTTCGCCGAAATGAGTTTAATTATTTACTTCAATTCTTTATTGCAGGAACCTTCATCAATATCAGTTGGTGCTTTTTTTACAGTAAGATATTACATCACACCGAAGAGGTAAGAAACGTTTCCCGCTTCATGAGCCATATCCGTTTAGGATTTCTGATTGACATGGCAATTATTTTTTGTTTCTATTTTTTTAATTTCTATAAACAAACGCGCCTTAAACTAGTTTTTGCTTTTGCGGCTGCATACTTTGGCTTAAGTCTTTATTATCTGGGCTTAATGTCTGGCATAGTTAACCTGGCATGTATCGCTTTTATTTTTGCACTTTATGTTTTATTTAAGCAAAACCGCTTTATTGGCTTTACGTTCACAACGATTTTAATTTTATTTTCATTTTTCATACTTTCTAAAATTCAAAATTTCTATCGATCCAATTTTGAGATCAAACCAATTGACATGTCAACTAATAAAGGCTATAGTCCATCTGGCAGGCCTTACAGCAACTTTCAATTTGCCAAGCAAGTTGAAAACGGATATGAAGTTGCAATTAACATTCAGGAAACAGAAGTAGAAGCCGAATGGAATCGCCGATTTCCGGCCGACTCATTTAATATCACACAAAGATATAACATGTCAACTTACTTCACTTTACTTCGGTTTTTAGCGAGTAAAGGAGAGAATAAGGATTCGGTTAGCGTTTCTCATTTAACGGTAAATGAATCAAATGATATCAGAAAAGGGGTGACAAATTATTTGTATCCGCAATGGTCGTTCATACACAAACGTTTGTATGAATTGTTTTACGACTATTATGAATATGTGAATGCCGGAACTGTTAATGGACACTCTTTCAGTATGCGGTTATTTTATTTAAAAGCTGCATTTTGCGCCATTGATGAACATCTTATTTTTGGAACAGGTACAGGCGATGTGCAAACCACCATGAATATTTGTTACAAACATTCTTCTTCGCCTTTGCATAAAGATTGGTACAAACGACCCCACAACCAATTTATAACCATTACCGTTGCGCTTGGCTTGGTTGGTTTATGCGTATTCATATGCTCACTTATTTTTCCTTTGATCTATTTAAGAAAACAACTCGGCATCATTTATTGGCTGTTCTTTTCAAGCGCCATTATTTCCTTTTTATTTGAAGATACTTTAGAAACGCAAAGTGGATTAAGTTTCTTTGCAATATTTAATACGCTGTACCTAGTTGATGCGTATTTTAAAAAGAAACAAATTCTTCAGGATTAACAGGGGTTCCATTGAACCACAATTCAAAATGCATGTGTGGCCCTTTACTGTTAACGCCGGTGTTGCCAACAGTGCTTATCACTTCTCCTGTTTTTACGCGTTCGCCCATTTTCTTATTCAAATGTGCGTTATGCTTAAAAATACTCATTAAGTTATTGCTGTGTTGCAGGTGAATAATGTATCCATCCTCAACTGTAAAACCGGTATAAATAACGGTGCCATCCAATGGCGCTTTAATACTTTCATCGGGCTTTGTAACAACATCTACGCCAAAATGATTTTCCTTAACATTGTATGAAGTGGTTATCATTCCTTTAACCGGACTGTAAAACACAAGATCATTCAACGCTTTTGTTTTACTAGAATAAGCAACAGTTGTTTGTCCGCTTTTACTCTCCTCTACTTCTTTTCTGAAATTAAGATCAGTAAGCGATGGTTCACTGTTG
>JBIKKW010000240.1:0-2959 GCA_044360115.1 Bacteroidia bacterium | reverse complement strand
CAACAACATTGAAAAAGACCTGGTAAAAGGATCTTCGGCGTTTAACAGCCTAGATAAATTACAAAAAGTGAACTGGAAAGATGTTCAGGCAGCTTTAAAACCTAACGAAGCCGCTATTGAGTTCATTAATTTTAGTCATGAAGAAATTAAGGATTCTGCAAATTCAAAAATGATCTATTGTGCACTTATCATTAAACAAGGAAGCAAGCAACCCGAAATGATAAAGCTGTTTGAAGAAAAAGAATTGATCAATGTTTTAGGCAAAAAAGCAGAGACGGGAGAAAATTATATTACAAACATTTATGGTGAGCAAAACAAAGAAAACCCTAATATATATAACCTGGTGTGGAAACCAATGGAACCGTTTTTAAACGGGATAAAAACCATTTACTATTCACCAAGCGGACTTCTTCATAAGATATCTTTCGCAGCATTAAACAAAAGTAAGAACTCATATTTATGTGATAAATATCGATTAGAACTAGAAGGAAGTACCTCAAGGTTAGCGATGAAGGACAATGAATCAAAAATTGAAAAGCCAAGCATGTATGTTTTTGGAGATATTCAATACGACACTCCAACATCTATTCATGATACCACCGCTTTATTAAGTTGGCCTTATTTGGAAGGAACAAAAACAGAATCCGAAAAAATACTGAGTGTATTAAAAGGATCTGATTTTGAAGTGAATTATTTAAAAGGGAACGATGCTAAAGAAAGTGAGTTTAAATCAAAAGCGCCATCAGCAAACATCGTACACGTGGCAACACATGGATTTTTCTTTCCCGACCCTTCTGATTATTATGAAAGCAGTTCAGATGAAGGAGAAACAAGAGGCAAAAGAGGTGGACAGAACGCTATAGGCATTACTAATTTTATTGTGAACAAAAATCCGTTGATGCGTTCGGGATTAGTTTTTGCAGGAGCAAATGATGTTTGGGTGCGAGAAGAATATAACGACGGTGAGGACGGGGTTCTAACAGCGCAGGAGGTGGCAATTCTTGATCTTAGAAAAACAAAATTGATCATTCTTTCAGCATGTGAAACTGGCTTAGGTGATATCAAAGGCGTAGAAGGTGTATATGGTTTACAGCGTTCGCTTAAAATGGCCGGAGTAGAATATATTGTTATGAGTTTATGGCAAGTTCCGGATGCTGAAACAGCCGAGTTTATGGAGAAATTTTATACACGACTAGTTAAAACAAAAAATTTAAAGGACTCATTTTATGCTACCAGAAATGAAATGCGTAAAAAGTATGATCCATTTTATTGGGCAGCTTTTGTTTTGTTGGAGTAGTTAATAATAAAACAAGTCATGATCTTTTGTGAAGGCATTTTTAATTCGGAAAAGATAGCGTTGTAAAAGAAAACACCAACGTCATTAAATTATAATCATTGGAGATGTCTCCAACCATTTTATAGAACTTAAATGCAATAAGCCTTCCATGTGAAGGCTTTTTTTGTTGAACCCTATAATTATGCGTTAAATTTCACGGCTTTTGTTGCAGGGCCAATGGTTAATTTATAATTTTACGATTATACCTTAAATATTCGTCATGAAAAAATTTCTTTTCTCTGCACTATTAGCCTATGGCTCATTAACTGCCGGTAACGGAATAACACAAGCGCAAGGCATAAAAAAAGTAGAAGTCTCTGCCCTTAACTTTACAGAAAACAAAGGGCAGGTGCACGATCAACATTATAAGGCCCGTCCGGATGTTTTATTCAGCGGCACCGATGGTAAATTGGTTTTTCATTTAAAGAACAATGGCATTAGCTATCAATTAAACCGTGTTGACTCGTGGAAAGAAGAGGAGGATCACAAAACCAAAGTGAAACGACAAGTAGTGGATAAAAGCACCATTTACCGCGTGGATATAAACTGGTTAAACGCCAACACGCAAGCAACTGTAAGAACAGGTAATGCATTGGAAGGCTATAACAATTATTATTTGGAAAGTTGCCCAAATGGCGCCTTGAATGTAAAGAGCTACGAAACGGTAGAATACCAAAACATTTACAACGGCATAAATTTAAATTGGTATCAAAACAAAGGGCAGCTAAAATACGATTACGTAGTGGTACCACATGCAAACTACAAACAAATTCAATTAGAAATAAAAGGCGCTCAACTGCAACTACAAAAAAACGGAAGTCTATTATTAAAAACACCATTAGGAACCATTGAAGAACACGCACCTTTAGTATATCAAAACGGGAAACAACTGAAAGCAAATTATGTGTTGAAAGGAAATGTGTTGAGTTTTAATGTTGAGAATTATGATCCTGCACAAGAATTAATTATTGATCCTGTGGTAAGATTATGGGGAACGTATTATGGCGGAAATGTAGGAGCTTTTGGCGACGAAGGCTATTCATGCTCGACCGATGCCGGCGGTAATGTGTATTTGGTGGGATTAACAGAATCAAATATTGGCAGTGTAATAGCCACTAGTGGAGCACATCAAAGCACATTTGGAGGAGGAACTTTTGATGCTTTTATAGTAAAGTTCAATAGCAGCGGCGTTCGTCAATGGGGTACGTATTATGGGGGAACAGGCAGTGATTATGGATATTCTTGCGCCACGGATGCTTCTGGCAATGTGTATTTCGCAGGAAGTACTGCTTCCAGCACGGGAACAATCTTTGCCACCTCTGGCGCGCACCAAAGTTCCTCCGGCGGAGGTGATGATGCTTTTTTAGTAAAATTCAACAGCGGTGGCGTTCGTTTGTGGGGTACTTATTATGGTGGAACAGGTTTTGAATCTGGTCAAAGTTGCGCCACTGACGCATCCGGCAATGTGTATTTGGCGGGACAAACGGAATCAAACAGTGGTACTGCAATAGCTACAGTCGGAGCTCATCAGAGCATATTTGGTGGGAGCCGAGATGCTTTTTTAGTAAAATTCAACAGCAGTGGTGTAAGGCAATGGGGAACGTATTGTGGAGGAACAGGAGC
>JBIKKW010000098.1:0-10887 GCA_044360115.1 Bacteroidia bacterium | reverse complement strand
TCTTCTGAACGATCCCTCTTCTTCATTTCTTCCAAATCGGGGGTGCAAAATTACATACTATTTTCTTTTCCACAAAATATTTTTCGAAAAATTTTTACTTTTTCTTAAAATTTCTGCTTTAAAGCCCCAAATTTTAATGAACGATGTGTTTTTTGGGGAGCGCAAAGATAGATACTGAATTTCTCTTAAACAAATTTTTATTAACCTTTTATTGTTAGTTGCTGATTTCTAGCGAAATAAAAACACTACCTCAAGCGGCAAAAGCCCAATTAGCAAGCCTAACACCCCTTTTGTGATCCTTTTTTGTTCAAAATTCAAAACCACTTTTACTTATTATTTTGTTTAGCTTTACACCACTAAATGAAAAAAGTACTTATACTCACTTACTATTGGCCTCCCAGCGGTGGCGCCGGTGTTCAGCGCTGGCTTAAGTTTGTAAAATACTTACAGGATTTTAACTGGGAACCCATTGTTTACACAGCCGCAAACGGCGAAATTCCCGAAATAGACACTAGTTTAGAAAAGGATGTTCCAAAGAACATCACCATCCTTAAAACTCCTATTTGGGAGCCTTATAGCGCTTACAAAGCCTTAATTGGCCAAAAAAAGAATGAAAAGATAAATGCGGCCTTTTTAAATGAAAGTAAAAAAAAGAGCCCCTTGAATAATTTGGCTATTTGGATACGAGGTAATTTTTTTATTCCGGATGCCCGCAAATTCTGGATCAAACCTTCTATAACCTATTTAAGCGATTATGTTTCTAAAAATAAAATTGACGCGATCATTAGCAGCGGACCGCCTCACAGCATGCACCTCATTGCAAAAGGCCTGAAGAAAAAATTTCCGCAGATCAAATGGGTGGCTGATTTCAGAGACCCATGGACCAATATTGATTTTTACGCCGATCTTAAACTCACTAAATGGGCCGATGCCAAGCATAAACGTTTAGAGAAAGAAGTGTTAAATGAATGTGATGCTGCTATTAGCATTGGAAACGGCATGAACACTGAATTCCAAAGCATAAACAATAACCCATCTCAATTAAGTAAATTTCATGTGATTACCAATGGATTTGATGATGATGATCTACTAAAAACACAAGTTGAAAAAGATAAAAAATTCAGCATCGCTCACATTGGCACACTAGTTAAAAGCCGCAACCCCGAAGGTTTATGGCGTGTTTTAAAAGAGCTTACATCTCACAACAAAACCTTTAAAGATGCACTTGAAATAAAACTGGTTGGTAAACTGGATATTGCCGTAAAAGAAAGTATTGAAAAACACAACTTATGGCAATATGTGCGAAAGATAGATTACCTGCCGCACAACGAAGTTATTGCCGAACAACAACGTTCAAAAGTGAATTTATTGCTGGTTAATCAAACCCAAAACGCAAAAGGTATTTTAACCGGAAAATTCTTTGAATATCTATCGGCCGGTGCGCCAATACTGGCTATAGGGCCGGTTGACGGCGATCTGGCACAAATACTAAACGAAACCAAAGCGGGATACATCAGTGATTTTAATGACGAAACAACGCTTCAAAAAAACATTTTAAGCTTGTTCGAAAACCAACACATCACACGCAACGAAACTGCTATAAAAAATTATTCACGAAAAAATTTAACTAAAAAACTTTCGGAGATTTTAAATGATTTAACCAAATAATTGAGGGTAAATTATAATTTTGTGAACTCGAAAAAAGGAAATTATGGGAAGAATATTTGAAAAACGTAAAGCCACCATGTTTAAACGCTATGCTAAAATGGCAAAAGCGTTCACTAAAATTGGAAGAGAAATTGCTATATCTGTGAAAGCCGGTGGCCCTAACCCCGACACTAACGCGCGTTTACGTATGATCATTGCGAATGCAAAGGCTGTAAATATGCCAAAAGCAAACGTTGATGGCGCTATTAAACGTGCAAGTGAAAAAGATGCAAGTAATTACGAAGAGGTGATCTACGAAGGTTATGCGCCTCATGGCGTGCCTGTTTTAGTGGAGTGCACAACAAACAACCCTAACAGAACCGTTGCCAGCGTACGTATGTATTTCTCAAGAGCAGAAGGCGCTTTAGGCACTAATGGCTCTGTAAGTTTCATGTTCGAACGAAAAGTAATGTTCAAAATTTCGGCAGCCGGATTAAATAAAGATGACATGGAATTGGAATTGATCGATCACGGTTTAGAAGAAATTAATTTAGATGAAGAGCACAACCAGTTCATCATTCAAACTGCTTTTAGCGATTACGGCAACATGCAAAGTGCGCTTGAGGCCAGAAAAATTGAAGTGATAGAAACCAGTAAAGTATACCTCCCAACTACTACTAAAGAATTAACACCTGAACAAGAAGCGGATGTGATGGCCATGATCGAAAAGATGGAAGAGGATGATGATATTGAGGCCGTATATCATAACATTGGATAATTGTAATTGGTTTTAATTTCTTTAAACTTCATTTGGAAAAACGCTGGAATATAATTGATGCCAAACAAGCAAAAGATCAGGTTTTAAAGGTACAGGAGATCTTAAAAGTTGACAGGGTTATTGCAACTCTTTTATGTCAGCGCCATTTATATTCTTACGACGATATTAAAACATTTTTCAGACCCGAGTATTCGCAACTGCATGATCCTTTTTTGATGAAAGGTATGGATATTGCCATCGACCGCATTTCCAACGCCATTCATAAAAACGAAAAAATATTGATCTATGGCGATTACGATGTGGATGGAACTACCGCGGTAAGCGTTGTATACAGCTTCTTTAAGCAACACACCAATTTAATTGATTATTATATTCCGGATAGATATGCCGAAGGATATGGTATTTCTTTTAAGGGAATTGACTTTGCGAAAGAAAATGGCTTTTCTCTCATTATTGCTTTAGATTGCGGTATAAAAGCCATTGATAAGATCAATTACGCTAATGAAAAACAAATAGATTTTATTATTTGCGACCACCATTTACCGGGTGAAGAAATTCCAAAAGCTATTGCGGTACTTGATCCTAAACAAACTGATTGTCCTTATCCATACAAAGAGTTAAGCGGTGCCGGCATTGGGTTTAAATTGATTGAGGCATACTCCATCAAACACCAATTGGACGTTACAAAATGTTATGCCTTTCTTGATCTTGTTGTTACAAGTATTGCGGCAGATATTGTTCCTATTACCGGTGAAAATCGTGTACTGGCTTACTTTGGTTTAGAGAAGATCAATGATAATCCAAGACCCGGAATAAAGGCCTTACTTAACCTGAATCAGTTGGTGAAACAAATAAACATTACCAATTTGGTTTTTGTATTGAGTCCGCGTATTAACGCTGCAGGCCGCATTAAACATGGAAGTGCAGCTGTTGAATTGTTGGTTAGTGAAGACGAAGCAGTAGCCAATGAATTAGCAAAAGCCATAAACGATACAAATACACAACGTAAAGATTTGGATATGGGCACCACCACAGAGGCCTTTGCCATGTTGGAAAACAACCCTATCACCGAATTTAAGAAAACAACCGTTCTATTTAGCGATAAATGGCACAAAGGTGTAGTTGGTATTGTAGCATCACGCTTGATCGAACGTTATTATAAACCAACCATCATTCTTACCGAAAGTGATGGTAAAGCTACCGGAAGTGCCCGTAGTGTGCGCGATTACGATGTATACACGGCCATTGAAAAATGCAGCGATCTGTTAGAACAATTTGGCGGACATAAATTTGCAGCTGGATTAACTTTGAAAAAAGAAAATGTAAATGCCTTTATTGAAAAGTTTGAAGATGTGGTTAGCAAATCCATAAAAGATGAACAACTCATTCCTCAAATTGTAATTGATGCAGAAGTTGAATTTCATGAGATCACACCAAAATTGGTACGCATTTTAAAACAATTTGCACCACACGGACCGGAAAATATGACGCCTTTATTTTGCAGCAGAAGTGTTTATGATACAGGATGGGCAAGGATCGTAGGGGCTAACCATTTAAAGCTGGAATTATATCAAAAATCAAATCCGAATATTAGATACAATGCAATTGGATACGACAAAGGTGATTACGTAAAATTCTTTCATGATAAAACACCAATGGATATTGTTTTTAAAATTCAGGAGAATGAATTCAATGGTAAGATATCTACTCAACTGATCATTGAAGATCTAAAGATCAGTTAAATTATTTCCCAAATTTTTCTACGTCCTCTTTCGAGATCTCTTTATTTCCTAAAATGATCAATCGCTCGATCACATTTCTGAATTCACGTATATTACCAGGCCAGTTGCGCGCCTGAAGTGCTTTAATAGCATCGGCTGAAATGGTTTTACTCACGCCCATTTCCTCACAAATGGTTTTCATGAAATGCTCCGTTAATAAAGGAATATCATCTTTTCGATCATCTAAACCCGGTACATGAATAGGGATAACACTTAAACGGTGATACAAATCCTCTCTGAAATTTTCTTTTTCGATCTCTTTCTTCAGATCTTTATTAGTAGCGGCAATCACACGAACATTCACTTTTATCTCTTTATCCCCACCTACTCTTGTGATCTTATTTTCCTGCAAAGCACGTAACACTTTTGCCTGCGCGCTTAAACTCATATCACCAATTTCATCTAAAAAAATGGTACCGCCTTCGGCCAATTCAAATTTGCCTTTGCGTTGTGCCACGGCACTGGTAAATGCGCCTTTTTCGTGACCAAACAATTCACTTTCTATTAATTCACTTGGTATAGCTGCGCAATTCACTTCAATTAATGGTCCGGATGCGCGATTACTTTTTTCGTGGATCCATTTTGCCACCAGCTCTTTACCGCTTCCGTTACTTCCTGTGATCAATACGCGAGCCTCGGTAGGCGCAACTTTTTCAATGATATCTTTTACATTATTAATGGCCTCAGAAGCACCGATCATATCCACCGAGCGGGCAATTTTTTTCTTGAGCACTTTGGTTTCCTGCACCAGTTCATTTTTTTGCATGGCGTTACGAACTGTTACCAACAAGCGATTAAGGTCAATTGGTTTTGCCAAATAATCATAAGCGCCTTTTTTAACCGCATCAACAGCTGTTTCAATATTTCCATGTCCGCTCATAATGATCAAAGCACTTTCGCAATGTGATTCCATTAATTTTTGTAATAGCTCAATACCATCTAACTTTGGCATTTTAATATCACTTAAAATCACATCGTATTTATTTTTGAGTGCCAGATCTAACCCCTGAGCCCCGTCTTCCGCTTCTTCTACCTGATATTTTTCAAACTCCAATATTTCACGAATAGAGCGGCGAATGGCCTTTTCATCATCTATGATCAGTATTTTTGACATAATTTTTTGTTTAAGTTTTAGTGCGAATTAGCAAGTATGATCTCATGCAAAGCGCCTTCTTTTAATGAATAGGTTGATACACGAATACCTTTTAAGAAATAACGTTCCATTACAAAATGGATCAGTAAACACGACACAACCATCATATCAACGCGCATTTCTACAAGGCCTTTCATTTGCCTACGTTCATCCAAAGTTGAAGCGATGACCTTTGATGCTATCAAATTAAAATCATGAACGCTTACATCATATTCTGTTTTTGTTTTCACAAAAGGTTCACCATTCAATTCGCCGTGTATCATCTCCACAACCGAATCAAAAGCACCTGAAGAACCAATTAATTCATGTGGTTTGTATTGTTCAATGGCTTTATCTAAATCTCCTAATTCATTTAATAAATAGGTATTAAAAATTTCGATCTCGTGTTCGGTAATAGGGTCACTGGGTTTTAATTTCTCCAATAATCTGGCGGCGCCTAATTGGTAACTTTTTTTCCAGAAGATCTGATCATTATTTCCAATAATAAACTCGGTACTTCCACCGCCAATATCCATGATCAATGAGGGTTGATCGGATAATGCAACCGCCAATTTATTTCCCTTATAGATCAGATCTGCTTCTTTATTTCCATCAATGATACTGATACTTATTCCGGAGTCTTTTAAAACCTTCTCCTTAAATTCAATTCCATTTTGCGCATCGCGTATGGCTGAAGTTGCAAAGGCATAAATATGATCAACGCTAAGTGAATTGATCTTTTCCTTGAATTGATGCAATGCGTTTATACCTCTGCTAAAAGGTATTTCGTTTATAATTTGCTTGTTAATGCCTCCTTCACCAAGTTTAACAGGAATCTTTGATGTATATACACTCTTAAAGGAAGAACCATTCACATCAACCACTAATAGGTTAAAAGTGTTTGTTCCACAATCTATAACAGCAATTCGCATTTGTTAAATTTATCAACTTTTTTTCACAAACCTATTGGAAAGACATCCTTTTTTTTATAACTTTATTAGTCTAACAAACAAAATACAAAAATGAAAAAAATCTTTACGCTAATTTTATTGAGCTTAACACTTTTTAGCTCGGCGCAAAATGTAAACCCGGAATATGTGGATGGTCAGATCTTCCTCAAATTCAAATACGGTACAATTAAAAACCTTAACAGTGCTGATCCTAATAATATTCCACTAGATAAGATATCTATCTTAAAGGAATTGATCACAAAGTATGGTATCACTAAAGCCTACAAGCCTTTTTACCAGGCTGATGATGATGCTAAGTTAACGCACATCCTTCAATTAGAATTTACAAAAGCCAATTTGATCGAAAGTTTGATCGCTGATCTTACTAAAGAAAGAACTGTAGAGTATGCCGAAAAGGTAATGTTATTAAAAACGCATGCCACACCAAATGACCCCACTTTCCCATCACATCTAACACAAATTGGTGCGCAAAATGCTTGGAATATTTGGAATGGTACAGCAAATGGCAATTCGCCAATAACGGTTGCTATTGTTGATAATGCGGTTGCTATAAACCATGTTGACCTAACAGGAAACGTTTGGGTAAATCCGGGTGAAATTGCAAGTAATGGAATTGATGATGACAGCAATGGTTATATTGATGATGTTAATGGTTGGGATCCTGCTGATGGTGATAACAACCCAATCCCAACGAACAACGCTATGAACCATGGTACGCATTGCGCAGGTATTGCCGGTGCAAGAACGGATAATGGAATTGGAATTGCCTCTATCGGATGGAATATTAAGATCATTGGTGTGAAATGTGCTAAAAACACAGATCCAACAACATCGGTTGGATTTGGTTATCAAGGTATCATTTATGCTGCAAAAGCTAAGGCGCGTGTTATCTCGTGTTCATGGGGTGGTACAGGTTCGCCTTCTTCAGCTGCACAATCAATTATTGATTATGCATGGAATAAAGGTTGCATCATTATTGTTTCTGCAGGTAACGATAATAACTCTGTATTACATTATCCAGCTGCATATAATAATGTTTATGCTGTTGCGGCTTGCTCTAATACAGATGTTAAATCAAGTTTCTCATGTTTTGGGACATGGGTTGATATTACAGCGCCAGGAAACAACATCAACAGTACTTTACCAGGAAACAATTACGGACAACAATCAGGAACTTCAATGGCTTGTCCTTTAGTTGCAGGTTTAGCTGGTTTAATGCTTTCTAAATACCCTGGTATGACTCAAACTGATGTTTTAAATTGTATTTCAACAACTGCAGCTAACATTTACACTATAAGTGGAAATGCAGCTTATACACCAAACTTATTAGGTGCAGGAAGAATAAATGCTTTTCAAGCAATGCAATGTGCCGCTAACTTTACAACCTATCCGCCAATTGCAAATTTCTATGCATTAACACGTAACACCTGTCCAAATACAAACATTCAATTCACCGATAGTTCTATGTATGCTCCTACAACTTGGACTTGGAATTTCCAAGGTGGAACACCTGCTACTTCAACCTCGTCTAACCCAAGTGTTATGTGGGCAACTCCCGGTGTATATAATGTAACTTTAACTGCAGGAAATGCTAACGGAACTAATACAAAGATCAAAACAAGTTATATTACTGTTGCAGGCCCAATTGCATTGCCATTACAAGAAGGTTTTCAATTAACACAATTTGTACCTAGCGGCTGGTCAACCTACAACATTGATAACGATAGCGTTTTCTGGAAAAGAAAAGTTGGTGTTGGCGGATTTACTGTAAATGCATCTGCAGCTTGTGCGATGTTTAATGATTATGATGAAGATGCAACCGGTATGCGTGAAGACATCAGAACACCGCGTTACAATTTCAGTAATGTTGCCAACGCCCGATTAAGATTTGATGTGGCATACAAACAATATGATAATACAGCCAACATTACACCACAAAATCCTTATTCTGATACTTTAGAAGTGCGATTAACAACAAATTGCGGAACCAACTGGACAAGTATCTATAATAAAGGCGGACAAACACTTTCAACTTCCCCAGGAACATTACAAGCCAATGTATTTGTGCCAACGGCAACAGAATGGAGAAGAGACAGTATCATTATCTCTAGTCAGGCTGGTTTCCAATCGAGTGTGATGTTTGCATTTACAAACAGAGGTCATTACGGTCAGGCTATGTATATAGACAATATCAATATTTACCTTCCGCCTCCAACCATGTCGGTTACTAGTCCAACTGCTGGTTGTACAGGTTCAGCCATCAACTTTACAAATAACACTTTAGGTGCTGCTGGTTATACTTGGAGTGCTAATCCGCCTGCAACCATTTCTGCACCAAATGGAACTAATACCAATATTACATTCAATAGCGCTGGTTTATATACCATTACATTAGTTGCAAATAACGGTACTGTTACTGCATCATTAACCAAAACTATTTCTGTTGCAGTGCAACCTACTGTTGCTTTAACAACCTCATCAAACAATATTTGTTCGGGCACCACTTTAACTTTAACTGCGAGTGGCGCAAGCACCTACAGCTGGAGCACAAGTGCTACAACAAGTACAATAGCTGTAACACCTACTGCAAACATCACTTACACGGTACAAGGTAATAACGCAAATTGTTTCCAGGTTCAATCGGTAGCAATTAATGCAACATTAACCCCAACTGTATCTGTTACTAACCAAACAATCTGTGCGAGCGGTACTGCAACATTAAATGCGAGTGGCGCTTCAACATATTCTTGGAGTACGGGTTCAACCAGCAATCCTTTATTGGTTACACCATCTTCAAACACAGTTTACACTGTAATTGGTAAAAACGGAATTTGCGCGAATACAAAAACAGTAAGTGTAACTATTGGATCAAGTATAACCATTGTACCAGTGGCTACAACTCCAACAATTTGTACCGGTGGTACTGTTGGTTTATCGGCAACAGGTGCTACTACTTATACATGGCAACCTGTAAACTTGAACGGCAGTGCTATTACAGTTACACCTGGATCGAGCACCACTTATACAGTTAGCGGAACCAACAGTGGCTGTAATGGAACATCTACTATCAACGTTTCTATTATTTCTGCTCCTGCCCTTATTTTAACTCCTAGCAGCAGCTCAGTTTGTGCCGGTGGTTCATCTACCATCAATGCCAGCGGTTATACAACTTATACTTGGATGCCTGGTAATTTAAATGGTAACTCAAATGTATTTACACCGCCATCAAATCAAACGTACACTGTTAGCGGTAAAATTGGAAATTGTAATGGCACACAAACTGCAGCAATTAATGTGGTTAACATTCCAACTGTTTCAATTATTGGTAATACGGTAATTTGTGCCGGCAAAAATGCCAACTTAACAGCTAATGGCGCTGCTTCATATAGTTGGAGTACAGGTCCTACTACTTCTACGATCTCAGTTAGTCCATCTACATTAACTACTTATGTTGTTACAGGTAATAACAGTACTTGCAGTAACACTGCTGCAATATCGGTAAGTGTTAATCCTAACCCTACGTTAGCGATCTCATCAAGCTCAAATCCTATTTGTGTTGGTGATGGTGTTAATTTAACCGGTAGCGGTGCTAACACTTATACTTGGAGCACTAATACTTCATTTAACCCGATCTATGAAACTCCAACTGTTACAACAACCTATACAATTACCGGTACGGTAAATGGTTGTACCTCAACTGCTGTGTTTACACAATCAGTTAATGCTTGTGGTGGTGTTGGTTTACAAAGTCAAATATTATCTAGTACAGATCTATTGATTTTCCCTAACCCAACCAATGATCAAGACATTACTGATCAGGTAAAATTAAAAGTGAATGAATACGCAAAAGGTGTTTACTTTATTGAGATCAATACTGGAAACGAGCGTAGCCGACGTAAGTTGATCATTGATTAATTACAAGGTTAGTTCTATTTATTAAAAAGTCCGCCTTGTGCGGACTTTTTTTATGACTTTCCTTCACAAAACGATCTTTCATTAACACAATATTTCTAATTTTACACCATGACAAACGCTATACAGATACTCGAAAAAGCAATTACAGAAGCATTAGCTTCGTTATACAATATACAAGCACAAAAAGTTATACTGCAAAAAACACGTAAAGAATTTGAAGGTGATTATACATTAACAACATTTAATTACACCAAAGAATCAAAAAAGAAACCGGAAGAATTAGGTGAAGAAATTGGAAACTTTCTTAAACAGAATAATAACCACATTGCAGGTTTTAATGTAGTGAAAGGCTTTTTGAACATACATTTTACGAATGCATTTTGGACCAATTATTTGAACGAAACGGTTAGCGAAAAGTACAGCGGTTATAAAAAAGCAAACAGCACCGGCAAAACCATATTATTGGAATACAGCAGCCCTAACACCAATAAACCGCTTCACCTCGGCCATATCAGAAACAACCTATTAGGATATTCAGTTGCAGAAATTTTAAAAGCCAATGGTCATAAAGTGATCAAAACAAATATTGTAAACGACAGAGGTATTCATATTTGTAAAAGCATGTTGGCCTGGCAAAAATTTGGCAATGGCGAAACACCTCAA
>JBIKKW010000237.1:0-3014 GCA_044360115.1 Bacteroidia bacterium | reverse complement strand
ATGTGGAGGATGCAGCCGATTGCTATCTTTTTACACTTGACAATTATGCTAAAATGAAAGGTGGCGTATACAATGCCGGCGGCAATCATATGAACTTTTCAAAAGCAGAGATTGCTGAATTAATAAAAAAGAAAATAGATTACAACGTTATCAATTCTGAACTTCATGATAAAGACTTGCGACATTTTATTGTGAATTTTAATAAAATAGAAAAGCTTGGTTACAAACCTAAGATCACTGTTGAAGAAGGTATTGCTGAGTTAATAAAAATTTATGATTTCTATGAATACTTCTCACACTACAAAACCATTTAATATGAATATAAAAAATCCTGAATTAGCCATTAATGGAGGAACACCCATTTCTAAAGACCCCATCTTAATTCATAAACCCTATTTAGATGAGGCTGATTTCAAAATAGTGGATAAAGTATTGCACTCAACTTTTATTTCTGGAGACGGACCGGAATGCCGAGAATTTGAGAAAAAGCTGGCTGACTATTTAGGAGTAAAACATGTTTTGTTCATGAACTCAGCAACCACTGCTTTAGAAATTGCATTTCGCGTTAAAAATTTCCAGCAAGGCGGTGAAGTAATTGTACCTAATTTCACTTACACCTCTACAGCTGTTGCAGCCGCCTATAACAACTTAAAAATTGTGTTGGCAGATGTATATCCAGATAATGGAAGTTTGGATATAACAAAATTAGAATCTTACATTACTCCAAAAACAGTTGCCATTGCAGCAGTTGATTACGGAGGAATACCTGCGGAAATGGATGAAATTATGGCTATTGCTAAAAAACATAATTTATATGTAGTGCATGATACAGCGCAATCGATCGGCTCTTTATATAAAGGGAAGTATACCGGAAATCAAGGCCATGTAGCCACATTCAGTTTTCATGGCACCAAAAATTTAACCACCGGTGAAGGCGGCGCCCTAGTAACCAATGATGATGCTATTGCCGAGCGCATTAAAATATTAAGAGAAAAAGGAACTGATAAGTATTCCTTCTTAACTGATAACAAAGACAGAGGTTATTATGAATATGTAGACATTGGTAATTCTTACGTGCAATCGAATATAAACGGAGCCATGGGTATTACTCAGCTTGAAAAACTGAACTGGATGAATGCAGAGCGCAAGAAAATAGCAGATTACTACAAAAAAGAACTATCAGGAATTGAAGGGTTGGATTTCATGCGTATCACTGAAGGTTCAGAACACAACTGGCACTTGTTTGGCATTTTGGTTCCGGCAGAACACCGCTATTGGATCATGGACGCATTGAGAGCGGAAGGTGTAATGAGTAATGTACATTATACACCTTTGCACCGTAACCGCTATTACAATGGTTTGGCAACAGATGAAAGTATGCCCGGATCCATGGCCTTTTTTAACCGATTATTGCGTTTACCAATATATCCATCATTAACACAAGTAGAAGTAGAGAATGTGATAAAGGCTGTTAAAAAAGTATTTAATAATTAATGGAAAGCATTTTAATATTTGGTGGCGGTTTAAATCAATTAACTTTAATTCAATCTTCAAAAGATTTGGGCTATCGAACCATTGTGATTGACCCTATTGAGGATGCTCCGGCAAAGGAAATAGCTGATATGTTTGAAGTGGTAGCTCCAAAAGATTACGAAAAAACCAAAGAAATTGCACTTCAATACAAAGTTAAAGGCATTGTTACTTGCCAAATGGAGAATCCACTTCTCTTGATGGCGCAATTGGCTGAAGAATTAAATTTTATTTTTCCATCGAAAGAATCGGTTTTAAATGCCCGTAACAAATATTTAATGAAGCAATGCTTTCTTAAAAACAACGTCCCTTGTGCTAAAGGCATTCTGATAAAAAAGGATGAAGAGATCAGTGAAGAATTATGCAATGGAATAGGCTTTCCCTTGATCATAAAGCCGGTAGATAGCTTCTCTAGCAGAGGTGTTTTTAAAATTAATAGTTTTTCAGAACTTGAAAATTACTTAAACAACACAAGAGGCTTCTCTTCTAACGGAGATATATTAATTGAAGAATTTATGGAGGGGCCTGAAGTTAGTGTAGAGTGTGTTGTTCAAAACGGAAAAACAACAATTGTTCAAATTACTGACAAAATAATTACCCCCTACCCTGCGGCTGTGGAAATGGGGCATATTCAACCTTCGGAGTTAAGTAGTGATATCCAAGAACAAATTAAAACTATAGTAATAAACGCAGTTAAAGCTTTAGGTATTGATAATTGCGGAGGTCATGCAGAGGTAAAGGTTACAAAGCAAGGCGTGAAAATGGTGGAAATGGGTGCTAGATTAGGAGGCGACTATATTACTTCACATTTAGTGCCTCTATCAACAGGAGTTAATATAGAAGCTGCTATTATTAAAATTGCAATGGGAGAATATCCTGACTTAACACATAAATTCAATAAAGCTTCATCAATTAGTTACTTGCTTCTTACAACAGGTAAAACAATCGCTTCTATTAAAGCATTTGATAAAACAGAAATCAGTACAAACGCAAAAAATGTTTATTTGTTTATAAAGGAAGGACAAATTGTTTCTGATATAACAGATAGTGCAAAGAGGCCAGCCTGTGTTATTTTACAAAATGAAACTAGAGATTCAATATTGAAGGAAGGTATTATTGCAATAGAAAAATTAAAAGATAAAATAATCCTAAATTAAATGCTTAAAGGAGAAAAAGTAATATTGCGTCCACTAAAATTAGATGATTGGCATAAGACTATAATTTGGCGTAATGATATAAATATTAAAAAACTTGCCATGATGCATCCTTTTCCAATTACGGAAATGAATGAAATAGAATGGTATGAAGGATTATTAAAAAGCAAAAGTGATAGAACTATATATTTCGCAGTTGCAGATAAAAATGACGAGCCGGTTGGTTTTATATTTTTAAATAATATTAATAGAACAAATCGAAACTGTTATTTAGGAATTGTAATTGGCGATACAAATAATCAAGGAAAGGGTTATGGTAAAGATGCATTA
>JBIKKW010000236.1:0-3018 GCA_044360115.1 Bacteroidia bacterium | reverse complement strand
TTCGTATTTAAAAAGTCTTGTATAGCAGCATATTCAGGTTATTATGATATTATCAATTTAAAAACGGGGAATATCATTAAAACTAATTTTATTGACATTGAACCTTTAACTGAGTTAACGGTTGCAACAAGAGACAAAACATATAAATGGGGAATACTTGATGTAAATGGAAATAAAGTGATTGAAAATAAGTATGATGTTATCAGACCATTAACAGATTCTTTAATTATTGTTGGAAAGAACGACTCTTTAGGTTTAGTTAATTCGCAAGGTCAATTTGTTATTCCTTGTGTTTTTAAACATATTAGCACAAATGGTCACATGATCTATGCCCAATCATACAAAAACGGTAAACCATTAAAATTGAATGAGGCAACTAAAAACCAAATAAGTGATTATACTTTTTCTTTAAGTAAAAGTGGTGAGAAAACTAAAAAAACATATTCGGTAGATCTTGAAAAAGCAATACGAACGGGGTTGTCAGGGGCTTTTGATAAAAATGGTAAAGTACTTATTCCATTTGAATATGAAATAATTGGGAATGGTATTGACCAAAATATTATAGCTACTAAAAAAAATAAATATGGTATTTTATCTACTGATGGCAAAAATTTAGTTCAACATAAATATGAGAAGATTGAGTGTTTCTATAAAAAATTTTATGTTTTGGAAATAAATAAAAAATTCGGTGTCTTAAATGGTGATTTAATTGAAATTCTTCCTGCAACATATAACAAAATTGTACCAATTTCAATTAATGAATTTCTTGTACTAGAAGGTTTGCAGTGGTTTAAAATTACTATTGATAATGATTTAAAAAGCACTAAACAAAAGATAAATTATGATGCTTCTTATGATTTTAAATTATTTAAGATCAACTCAAAAACAACTAATAGTTTTGGTTATTGTCAAGACTATTTTCTTGTAAGCAAAAATGGTTTATACGGAGTAATTACTAAAGACTTATCTATTTTAATTCCTCCTAAATATCAATTAACTGAATGGACTTTTAATACAAATTATTTTGAATTTCAAGATAATGGATTTATACTGTTTTTCGGATTAAATGGGAATCAGTTCAAGGATTTGGACCTGAGTAATTCAAACTATTCACAACCATTAGAAAATGCAATAATTTGTAAAAAAGACGGAAAATATGGTGTGATTGACTCCCAAGGAAATGTCGTAGTTCCATTTAATTATTTTGAAATTAAAAACATTGATGGGAGACGATTTATTGTAAAGAAGTAAAATAATTACACAAACAATAATAATAAATGGCTAATCGTTGGGGCATTCCAAAAAATGTTGAAGAATTTGTAAAGCAAAGAGATTTAAGCTGCGTTTATTGCGGCATTTCATTTTCTAATTCAGTTATTAATCATAAGACAAGACCAACATGGGAACATATTATCAACGATATGAGAATTAATGGCCCCGAAAATATTGCACTTTGCTGTGGATCTTGCAATGCAAGCAAAGGAACAAAACAATTGACTGATTGGTTAAATAGTAACTATTGTTTAGCTAAAGGAATTAATAAAGACACCGTTGCGAATGTTGTTAAAGACTTTCTAAAAAGACAATAAAAGAAAATCAAAGTTTATATTTTAACTCAAGGTATCATCTAATAAAATATAGGAGTTGATAAAAGGCAAGATTCAATTTATATTCATTTTATCCAACTTTCAATCACAAAAAAAAAGCAAACCTTTCAGTTTGCTTTTGCTTATTTTTATGTTTTTACTAAACGCGGGTTACATTTACAGCGTTATAGCCTTTTGGGCTTTTTTCTCTGTCGTAAGTTACTTCGTCGTGTTCACGTATCTCGTGTACTAATCCGGTTGCGTGTACGAAGATCTCTTCGCCATCATCACCTTTTATAAATCCGTAACCTTTGGTTTCGTTAAAAAATTTTACTGTTCCTTTATTCATTTACTTTGTTTTGTGCTCACCTTGTGGTGGCGTTCTTATTTATTTAATTATGGTGTTCTTATGCAATGCTCACGTTTATCGCGTTCAAACCTTTACGGCCTTCTTGCGTATCATAGGTAACTTCGTCGTTATCGCGAATGTCATCTACTAATCCTGATACGTGTACAAATATCTCTTGTCCGTCGTCACCTTTAATGAATCCGAATCCTTTTGCACTGTCAAAAAATTTTACTGTTCCTTTGTTCATGTTGTTTTGTTTTTTACCTGTTTAAAACAGGCACATTAATAATGATCACCAATACACGATGTATTGGATGCTTGATAAAAAAATTGTGAAAATAAATCGGTTTGTGTTGGTGTTACAAATAGATTGAGGCCCAATCTTCTAATGAAGTACACAAATGTACGGCTAATTAACGGGTAAATCTAATTTAATCGTGTAGGCAGGTTCAATCAGCTACTGGTTAAGCACATACAATTATACTCAACTGTATTAAAAACAGTAAATGAAGTGAAATAGAGGAGGTGTTGTTAAGTATTAACCCAACAATACTTTCTTTGATTCTTCTAAAATATCAAAGGCTATCTCTTTAGTAGCACCTTCGGCATAAACGCGTAATACAGGCTCTGTGCCACTCGCGCGGATCATCATCCAGGTGTTCTCATCAAAAAAGAATTTGTAACCATCCAGGTCATCCACACGCGATACTTTGTATTTGCCAAAGGCTTTGTAATCGCCTTTTTTGCAATGATCCAATACTTTTAATTTGGTAGCTTCATCAATGTGCATATCGTTACGTTCAAACCAAAATGTTCCGGTGATATCGTAAACTTCCTGAATCAATTCTTTTAATGATTTACCGCTCTTGGCCATAAACTCCCAAATGGTCAATCCCATCCAAATACCATCACGCTCCGGTATATGGCCTTTAATGGCAATTCCACCGCTTTCTTCACCACCAACCAACACATCTTCCTTCACCATAATACCGCAAATGTATTTGAAGCCTATTTTCACCACATCTAACGGCAAGTTATAATGCGCGCACATATTCTTTATTTTTACCGAGGTACTGAAAGCTG
>JBIKKW010000234.1:0-3043 GCA_044360115.1 Bacteroidia bacterium | reverse complement strand
AAACAGGTGAGATATCATTACATGTTACATCCTTAAAAATTCTATCAAAGGCTTTAAAGCCACTGCCGATCGTAAAAACAGATGAGGAAGGAAATAGTTATGATGAGGTGAGTGATCCGGAGTTTCGTTACCGTCAGCGTTACGTTGATCTGATCATCAATCCGCACGTGCGCGATACATTTAAAAAACGTACTCAGATCATGCAATCCATTCGTGGTGTTTTAAATAATGCAGGTTTGTTGGAGGTTGAAACGCCCATCTTACAAAGCATTCCGGGTGGTGCAACTGCTCGTCCCTTCATCACACATCACAACGCCTTAAATATGCCTTTGTATTTGCGTATTGCAAACGAGTTGTATTTAAAACGTTTGATCGTTGGTGGATTTGATGGTGTTTATGAGTTTGCAAAAGATTTCAGGAATGAAGGGATGGATCGTACGCACAATCCGGAGTTTACGGTATTGGAATTTTACGTGGCTTATAAAGATTATAATTGGATGATGGATTTCACAGAAAAGTTGCTTGAAAAAGTAGTGATGGATCTGTATGAAACTACAACGGTTACTTTAGGCGATAAGCAAATTGATTTTAAAGCGCCGTTCAAACGCATAAGTATGTATGATGCCATAAAAGAACACACCGGATTTGATATTTCAAACATGGATGAGGATGGCATTAGAGAGGTTTGTAAAAAATTAGGAATTCATGTTGAGCCAAGCATGGGTAAAGGAAAATTAATTGATGAGATCTTTGGCGAGAAGTGTGAATCAAATTACGTACAGCCAACATTTATTATTGATTATCCGGTTGAGATGAGTCCGCTTACCAAAAAACACCGCAGCAAAGCAGGCTTGGTAGAACGTTTTGAATTAATGATCAACGGTAAGGAAGTTGCGAATGCATACAGCGAGTTAAATGATCCTATTGATCAACGCGAACGTTTCGAAGAACAATTAAAATTAATGGAGCGTGGAGATGATGAGGCCATGTTCATTGATCATGATTTTTTACGCGCCCTTGAATATGGTATGCCTCCTACAGCCGGCATTGGTATTGGCATTGATCGTTTAACCATGATGCTAACCAACAATGCGGCCATTCAAGAAGTTTTATTCTTCCCACAAATGCGTCCTGAAAAAACAAAAACAAGCGCTGAGGTAGAATAGAATAATTTGCTACATTTGATATACGGAAAACTAAATGCGTAAACTCCTTTATATATTATCAGTTGCTTTTGTACTTTTTGTGGCTTCATGCCATGAGAAAGAACCTGAGGTAGTTCAAAAGGAACGTGTATTTGAAGGCTTTCATCCCTTAATGGATGAGATCGTTCGATCGAAAAAAGGTGTGTTCAGAGGATTAGATCTGAATAGTAAGGCCGATGCCATTAAAGGTGTTGAAACAGCGCAGCCCATTGAAGCTGAAGCAAACCGATTATTTTATGAATACAAGGCCGATAGCATTACAACTTACTCGATAGATTATACGTTAAATAAAGATAGTTTAGAGGAAATAAATGTACAGATCAATTGTAGCGACCTGGAGTTATGTTCGTATTTGTTTTGCGACCTTAAAGATTATTACGCTAATAAATTACCTAACCCAATTGAAGATCAGGGTGCGGTTGTATATAATTGTTTTGAGGGGCAACGTAAACCTTTTGTTATTTCGTTAAGCGACAATTCAACACCTGCCAAAGGCATCATTAACATGGTGATCTACAAGGATAAATGATCCTTTTAAAAACGTTTAATTACTTTCTTTTCCGGTTAACAACTTTTCCCAATCTAAATTGTTTTACAACTATATTTGCCTCAAATAAATTTTATTGAAATGATAATGACATCTGAATTAATATTAGCCGAAGTAAAAAATGGAGTTCTGTTAATTACCATTAATCGCCCTGATAAATTGAACGCGTTGAACAAGCAAACCATTGAAGATCTGCACGACACTTTAGTGGAAGCAGAGAACATGAAAGACATCAACGCGGTGATCATAACCGGAAGCGGCAACAAAGCCTTTGTAGCAGGAGCCGATATTGCTGAGTTTGCGAATTTTTCGGTGGAGCAGGGTAAGCAGTTAAGTTCAATTGGTCATTTTAAGATATTCAATTTCATTGAGAACTTTAGTAAGCCTGTAATTGCAGCCGTAAATGGTTTTGCATTAGGCGGAGGATTAGAGTTAGCAATGGCTTGCCATATACGTGTGGTAAGTGATAATGCAAAGATGGGTTTACCTGAAGTAAGCTTAGGTGTAATACCGGGTTATGGCGGAACACAGCGTTTAGCACAATTGGTTGGTAAAGGAAAAGCTTTTGAGATGATCGTAACGGCTGATATGATCAACTCGCAAGATGCTTACAAATGGGGCTTGGCAAATTATGTGACCACACAGGAAGAATTATTGAACAAGTGTTTTGAGATCACATCGAAGATACAAAGCAAAAGCCCTACTGCTATTAAAACAGCTATTAAGGTTATTAATGCAGGATACAATACCAAATTAAATGGTTACGAAGTTGAGATCGAAGAGTTTGGTAAGAGCTTTGGTACCGGCGATTTTCAGGAAGGTGTTGCGGCATTTTTAGAGAAACGCAAGGCAGCTTTTAAAGGAAATTAAATCGGTTTTAAAACCAAAAAACAGTAATTAAAAGGGTGATTTTTATCACCCTTTTTTATTGTATATAATTGAAAATCAAAAAATTAATAAGCTTAATTTTATCCTAACTTAATTTTAACTTGTTTGGTATATAAATATACCTAACTTTAAACTCATAAAAATTAAAAACAACATGAAAAAAATTTTATTAATCGCTGCTGTTGCTGGTTTAGCATCAGTATCATGCAGAAAAGACAGAACTTGTACTTGTACTAGCACACCTGCAACAGGAACAGCTACGACAACTACTACAAAAATGTATAAAGTATCAAAAGCTGATGCACGTGAGAATTGTATTGGTGGTCAAACAACAACTTCTTCTGGTGCAGTTTCAGTAACTGGATCAAATGTAACTTGCGAATTAAAATAATTTAAAATTATA
>JBIKKW010000233.1:0-3051 GCA_044360115.1 Bacteroidia bacterium | reverse complement strand
TGATACCTTCAGGCTTGGTGATCTTCACGATGTAATTTTCACCGACTTGAGGGTTTAACTTAAAAGAGCCCATACCTTGATGAAAGCTGCTGAAACTTGCCACCTTGCTTCCTTTATCGGTTAATACCACACCTTCAATATCTGCAGGTTTATTAAATTCATTTAATGCACGAAAAGCAATGGTGTTCTCTGCATTGGTTAACAGATCCCCGCCTTCAGGAAATAAAGCAAATTGAATTTTGTTCAATACAATTGGAATTGATCGAGATATACTTTCAGTGCTGCCGTTATAATCGATCATCACATTCAGTAAACCATCATTTGTTTTTAATTCTTTAGGTAAATTAAATTTGATGTATTTGATACCCTCTTCATCAGTAGTTTCGGTCAGATCAATTAATTTGTCACCGGCTAAATTGGCAACACATTTTATTTTTGTGTTAGATAAAGGTTTGTTTTCATTTGTATTCAATTCTAATTTCGCGATCACTTCGTCACCGGCACCAAATGCTTTTTTCTCGAAATCGAGTTTCATTTTTAAATTCGGAAGGATCACTTCCTGAACTTGTAATTCTTTTACGAAAGCATTGTCATCTCCTTCGTTTTTCATCCAGTTGGTGTATGCTTTTATTTTGTAAATGCCTCCTAATGCTTCTTTATCAATTGAAAAATCGCCGGCTGCCTTACCATTCTTGGCGATCACATTGATCTTTTTTTCTACCGTACCTTTTGGATTGATAAGTTCGATATATACAATATCACTTTTGGTTGAAGGTTTCAGGGAAATGCCATCACGGATGTAAGCAGAAAACCAGATATCATCACCGGGTTCATAAAATGGTTTATCTAATTGAAGGTATAAACGATCTTCGGGAGATGTTTTATTATAAGCAGTTAGCTTTTCCTTTAATTCTTTTATAAAGTCGTTCTCTAAAGCGGCTTGATAATAACTTGCCGGCGTTAAGTAGGCTAGGGTAGTGATCCCAATGGCGCCTACAGCCGATAAAATACTGAATTTTCTATTTTTTGTTGTTTCCATGACTGCGATTTTAATATTGAGATGCAGTAGGAAATGTAATTCCACAAAAAAAAGATAAAAAAAGATTTATTTTAACGCAAAGGCCGCAATGGATACGCCAAGTACGCTATGTATATTGGTGTTTTTTAATCAATTGCTACAAATAATGGCAAGGATAGCTGTTTTCTAATATTAGTTTTGCGGCCATATGAGTGAAAATGAATTAGCAAACAAGGTAATTGGTTGTGCACTGGAGGTTCACAAAGCACTAGGGCCTGGGTTATTAGAAACAGCATATAAAGAATGTTTATACTATAAACTTCAGAGTTATGGACTAAAAGTAGAAAAGGAAAAAGGAGTGCCTTTGGTGTTTGAAAAGGTTAATTTAGAATGTGGCTTTAGAATTGATCTTCTAGTTGAAAATAAACTGGTGATTGAATTAAAAAGTGTTGAGAGTTTAAATGATATTCATTTGGCTCAAACATTAACCTACTTGAGAATAGGTGGTTACAAACTAGGATTATTGATCAATTTTAATGTTTCTAAATTGAAAGATGGATTCAGGAGAGTTGTGAATGGATTGTGAGTATACCTACTAAAACCTTCGCATACTTTGCGACTCCTTGGCGTTCTTTGCGTTTATTAATTGATCTACATGTTAAACACCTTCACATTATATGCGAATCCTTTGCAATCTTTTTGTTTAATTTTTTATGAGCTTATTCAAATGTCTTCTATACAAATACCGGAAGCGCCAGAACAAACTCATGCCTACAAATATCAAGCCTATTAGTAAACCTATCCAAACTCCAATAACTTTCATATCAAATGTAAATGCCAAAACATAGGCCAAGCCTAAAGCAATTAACCAGTAGCCTATAAGTGTTATAACAGTTGGTATCTTCACATCTTCCACGCCTCTTAATATTCCAATTACAGTTACCTGTAGCCCATCGAACAATTGAAAAAGCGCAGCGATCAATAAAAGTTGAGCAGCTAATTCAACCACTTCTTTTTCGGTACTAAAGATCATAGGTAAGTAATTATGCAATGCTAAAAATAGCAATCCGGCACTTCCCATAAATATCAGTACCAATTTAATGGCATTTAAACCGGCTTGTTTTATTTCCTGCCAATTTTCTTGAGCGCTGTAAATACCAACACGAATGGTTGCCGCACTAGCAATTCCGCTTCCAAACATGTAGGTGAACGCGGCAATGTGTAAAGCAATGCCATGCGCATCAATTTGTTCTTTACCAAATGAACCGGCCATTAAACCGGCAGCAACAAAGGCTGCCACTTCGAACGAAAATTGCAAGGCAGAATTAAAACCAATTTTTGCTAACTCGCCCAAATGCTGCATATTGATCTTAACCTTATCCCACACTTTAAAAATATCATTAATGGTACTTGTTTTATACATCAGATACAAAAAGCCTAAGCCCATCAAGCAACGTGAAATAAATGTTGCCCAGGCAGATCCCATGTATCCTAGTTCAGGTAATCCTAAATAACCGTTGATCAATACATAATTTAAAATGATATTCAGTAAGTTTCCTGCAATACTTACAATCAATGCCGCGCGCGTGTTACTTAATCCTTCGCAGTACTGCTTACACACAAAGAACAACGAAACCGGTATCATTGAAAATATCAAAACTTCATAAAAAGGAATAGCGAGTTCAACCACATCTTTAGGTTGCTGCAAATAATTTAATAATGGAGCCGCAAAAAATAAGATCAAAAACAATACAACCGAAGTGCCTAAATTAAAGAACAATGAATTTTTAAATAAAGATGCTTTTTCTTCTAGATCGTTTTTTTCATGTGCATTGGTAACAAGCGGCGTAGTGGCATAACTTAAACCAATGCCAAACACTAATACCAACACGTAAATATTGTTAGCAAAAATACCGGCAGCTTGCTCTGCAACACCAATTTGACCCAAAAAGATCGTATCAACCATACCGGTAATAATATGGCCTACCTGTGTTAAGATCAAAGGCCATGCCAATGACAAGGTTTCGCTAAAG
>JBIKKW010000010.1:0-36177 GCA_044360115.1 Bacteroidia bacterium | reverse complement strand
TTTGTGTATTAGATGTAAAGGTTCCCGGTCCTGACCAGTTTAAAGTGTATCCTGGTGTGCCACCGGTAATGTTATTGTATATAACACCACTGGAATCTCCTTTACACTTAATATTAAATCCGCCAATATATAAGCTTGTAGTTAGGGTATTGCTTATTTGCGATGGCTCAGTTAATTGAATGGTCTCAGTTTTGATACATGTGTTAGCATCTGTAACTGAAACAGTATAAACACCGGCAAACAAACCATTGATTGTGGTTGAACTTGATGTGAAACTGCTAGGGCCATTCCACAATGTTGAGTAAGGTGATGTACCGCCGTTTGAAACGATGCTTACAGAGCCTGTTGAAGCGCCATTACAACTAACATTGTATCCGCCTAAAAATAATGAAGGAGAGAATGTGTTAGTTATTGATACAGGTTCGGTAAGCGTTTTGTTTAAAGTAAAACTGCAACCATTTGCATCAGTAATGATAACAGAATAATTACCCGCATTTAAGTTTGTGATGTTTTGGGCTGTAGAAGTGTAGTTGGATGGGCCAGACCAGCTATATGAATAAGCAGCAGTACCACCAGTAATATTCAGATTAATATTACCATTATTATAACCATTACAACTAACATTGAATCCACCGGTATAAACGGTACTTGTTGATGTAGCGGTTAAAGTATTAGGTTGATTTAGGTTTATTGACACCGATGATGTACAGTTATTAATATCAGTTACTAATAAACTGTAAGAACCTGCCGGTAAAGCACTGATGCTGCTGCTTGAAGACGTGAAGCTTGATGGGCCATTCCATAAATAAGAATATGCAGCTGTACCGCCGGTAACCGTTGACGTTACTGAACCATTACCGGAGTTGTTACAACTTAAATTGTATCCGCCTGCGAAAGTCGGACTGCTAACAGCGGCAACAAGTAAAGCAGGTTGATTAAGTGTAATAGTTAAAGAATAAGTACAACCATTATTATCTGTTAAATAATTGGTATATGTACCTGCTATTACATTGTTTAAGTTTTGTGTATTAGAAGTAAAAGATGATGGTCCATTCCACAGATAACTATACGGAGTTGTTCCACCGGTAGCTCCTAAACTTACCGAACCAGTTGATCCGCCAAAACATTTAATGTTGTTTCCTCCATTAAATACCGGACTGATGGCTGATGCGAAAAGAGAATTAGGTTGTGTTAGTGTTATGCTTTGAGAAATAGAACAATTGTTTGCATCGGTTATAATTACCGAATAAGTTCCTGCACCAACGTTAATTAAGTTTTGTGTGGATGCATTATTATTCCAGTTAAATGAATAAGGCAAAGTGCCGCCTGTGATCGTTTGCGAAACAACACCATTTGTATAACCGTTACAGCTTATATTGTAACCTCCATTAACTGTAACACTTGCTATAGCGCCTAATAAACCATTTGGTTGTGTTAGGTTAATAGTTTTGGTATTTACGCATCCGTTCAAGTCTGTAACAACTAATGTGTATGTTCCGGCGCCAATACCTGATGGGTTTTGAGCGTTGGATGTATAGCTAGATGGTCCGCTCCAAGAGAAAGTATAGGTTGGTGTTCCGCCATTTGCTGTAGTGAAAACGGCCCCATTTGAATACGAGTTACATGAAATGTTATAACCACCTGCATAACTAGGGCTGTTAACATTAACAACCAATAATGCAGGTTCGGTTAATGTAATAGAGTTAGTGGTGATACAACCGTTTGCATCAGTAATAATTGCAGAATATACGCCAGCAATTAAACCTCCAGGGTTTTGTGAAGTTGATGTATAACTTGCGGGTCCCGACCAATTATAAGTGTATGAAGTTGTGCCTCCACTTGCGTTCAAAGAAATTGATCCGTTATTGGCACCATTACATGTAATGTTATATCCACCGCCTACAACAGGACTGCTTATTGTTGAAGTTAAAAGAGCAGGCTGTGATAAAGTAATTGAAGTATATGTGATACATCCATTGGCATCAGTTACTTGAACACTATATGAACCAGCTGTAATACCGCTCAAATTTTGTGATGAAGATGTAAATGCATTGGTTCCGGTCCATGCAAATGAATAGGCTGTTGTTCCGCCGTTAACATTTAATATCACTGAACCGTTCTTTTGACCGAAACAAGTAATATTATAACCTCCAATAACAGTTCCGCTGGATACAGAGGTTGTTAAAGGTAATGGTTGAGTTAAATTGATGGTATTGTTTGTTATACAATTGTTAGCGTCTTTAACAACCACAGTGTATAATCCTGCAGCTAAACTAACAGGGTTTTGTGTTGTTGATGAATAGCTTGATGGTCCTGACCATGTATATGTATAGGCAGTTGTACCACCGGATACGTTTAAGTTTATTGCACCGTTATTCAAACCATTACAGGTTATATTATAACCACCTGCAACAGTTGGGCTGGCAATAGTTGTAGTAATTGTGTTAGGTTCAGAAAGGGAAATTGTACTTGTACCTGTACAACTATTAACATCGGAAACGGTGATCGTGTAAATTCCTGCAATTAAACTATTAATGTTTTGAGAATTGCTTGTGTAACTTGCCGGACCATTCCATAAATAAGAATAAGCTGGAGTTCCACCACTGGTGCTTAATGAGATACTTCCAGTTGATGCACCTTTACAGGTTATGTTGTAGCCACCAAAGTAAGTTTGTGGTGTTAATGTAGATGTTAAGGCAGCAGGTTGTGTAAGTGTTACTGCTTTGCTTTGAATACAACCATTTTGATCGGTAACCACTAATTGATAGTTGCCGGCATAAAGCGAAGAAATGTTTGCTGAAGATGCAGTATAACTATTTGGACCTGTCCATGAATACGTGTAAGTTGGTGTTCCTCCGGTTACATTAACGGCACCAATATTACCATTGTTATATCCAAAACAACTTACATTGTAGCCCCCAGTATAAGATGAAACCGTATTGGTTATAACAATAGCTCCCGGTTGAGTAACTGTAAATACCAGTGATTTGGTACAACTGTTATTGTCTGTAACCGTTAATGAATAGTTTCCTGCAATTAATCCGCTAATGTTTTGCGAGCTAGATGAAAATGCAGATGGTCCTGACCAAGAGAAGCTATAACCTGCGGTACCACCGCTTACCGTTATGTTCACTGCCCCATCATTAAACGCAGGGCATGTAGCAGGTGTAACTGTGCCGGTCACACTCAATACAGCTGGTTCGGTTAAAGTTGTATTGTAAATTTTTGTACAGTTATTTGCATCTGTAATTAAAACAGTATATGTGCCTGCAAATAAACTTGAGATATCTTCATTGATTGATGAATAACCCGAAGGACCAGACCATTGGAAGGTGTATGGAGATGTACCTCCTGTTGGTGATAAATTGATAGATCCATTATTTCCGCCATTACATGAAATATTATTTCCATTAAAAGTAGGGCTTGTTGAAGATGCATTTAAAATTGCTGCTGGTTCACTAATGATCACTTGCAGAACTACAGGAATAGTACATCCGTTCTTATCAGAAATGGTAACACTATAAGTACCTGCAACAAGTGAAGTGGCATTAGATGTAGTTTGCGTTGGTGTTGAGTTCCAAGAATAAGAATAAGCACCACTGCCACCTAAACCAATAGCGGAAGCAGCACCTGTAGCATTTCCTTTACATAAAACGGGAGTTACCGATGTGATAGACCCGCTTAATGCAGAACTTGGTTGAGTAATGTTTACTGAAGTGAGCACACTGCAGTTATTAGCATCTTTTACCGTTACTGTGTAATTTCCGGCTGCTAATCCGGTTGCTGTTGCTGTTATTTGTGAAGGGATGGTATTCCATAAATAAGTATAGCCACCAACACCACCACTTGCCGATACGGCAGCGCTGGCAGTACTAGCTCCATAACAAAGTACACTATTGTGTGATGAAATGTACGCTGATACAGCCGATGTAGGTTGAGAAATAGAAACCGTTTTTGAAGCAATACAATTGTTCGCATCTTTAATAATAACGGTATAGGTTCCTGCATTAAGGTTTACCGCAGTTGCCGATGTTTGAACCGGATTTGTGCTCCAACTGTATGAGTAAGCAGGTGTTCCGCCTGAACCCGCAGAAGTGGCGCTTCCGGTATTGTTATTAAAACAAAGAACATTGCTTTGAGATGAAATGCTAGCAGTTAATGCAGCAGCGGGTTGAGTAATGTTCACATTTAAACTAACACTGCAATTGTTCGCGTCTTTGATGATCACGTTGTAAGAACCTGAAGTTAAATTAACTGCCGTTGCATTTGTTTGTGTAGGAGTTGTATTCCACGAATAAGTGTATGCAGGTACGCCACCTGAAGCTAATGCTGTTGCACTACCATTATTACCTCCAAAGCACGATACGTTTGTTTGCGCGCTGATGTTAGCACTTACATTTGTAGCAGGTTGAGTTATTGTAACAGGTAAATTAACAGTACAGTTATTATTGTCTTTGATCAGCACATTATAACTGCCTGCAGCTAAATTAACCGCCGCAGGTGAAGTTTGCGCAGGAGTAGTACTCCATGAATACGTATATGGTGCTGTTCCTCCATTAACACTCACACTTGCTGAACCAGTTGAGTTACCAAAACATAATACATTTGTTACAGTTGCGATGTTGGCAGATAAAGCCGCAGCAGGTTGTGTAATGTTCAGTGTTTTTGTAGTGCTACAGTTATTACCATCCTTAACAGTAACTGAATAAGTACCTGCAATTAAATTCGTAGCTACAGAGTTAGATTGCGCAGGACTTGTTGTCCAAGAGTAAGTGTATGGTGTTATACCACCACTTGTGCTAATTGTTGCAGCACCGGTTGAATTACCAAAACATGCAACATTGGTTTGATTGGAAATGGTTGCTGTGACTTGTGCAGGTTGCGTAAGTGTGATGGTTTTAGTTAAACTGCAATTGTTCGCATCTTTAATTACAACACTGTATGTTCCGGCCAATAAGTTTGTAGCAGTTGAATTGGTTTGTGTTGGTGATGTACTCCATGAATAGGTATAGGGCGCAGTTCCGCCAGATGTTAGCGTAACCGCTGTACCACTGTTCACGCCAAAACAAGCTATATTCATGCCGCCACCAACGGTTGGGCTACTTATTGAACTGATCATTAACGATGGTTCTGTAATAGAAACAGTTCCGGTTTTAACACAGCTTTTTTTACCTGTAACATTTACTGTGTATGTTCCCGGCTGTAGTCCGCTTAAATTTTGAGAGCTGGAGGTGAAGGACGCAGGGCCAGACCATTGAACAGTGTATGTTGGAAAGCCATTGGATATTCCAAGTTGAATTGCGCCGTTATTGGCACCGTTACAATTTACGTTTGTTGTTGTAAAGGAAAGAGCAATATCACTTACATTTATTTTCACATGCTTTTTCATTGAGCATGTACTTGCGGTAGTGTTTAGTGTATAAATAGTTGTTACCGAAGGAGAGGCAATAGGGTTGGATGAAGTAGGGTTGCTTAAACCAATTGTAGGAACCCAACTAAAGGCACTTCCGCCGCCGCTTGTGGTGATTTGTTTTGTTTGACCTTTACAAATGGAATCGTTAATTGGCGAAACGGTTGTAAAAAGTGAATCCTGAATATAAAATCTCAAGCTATCCATCACCACGTTAGAGCAAAATGGGTTTCCGAGATATACAGTCAAATATTCAGTACCTTCATTAATAGCATCTGCAAAGGGGTTTATGTTTAATCCAACAGTAGCCTGATTGGCAGGGATCACAATTGTTTTCATATTAGTTGGACTTGGGGCTGCACCAATCAGTGGATAATCAGTTCCGTTTGTAGCTGTACCGCCAAGCCAATAATTAACTGTTAACGGATTCGATGTAACATTTGGTCTCTGAAAAATAACAGTACCATTATTACAACCTTCAACCATATTTGGTATGCCACCTGCTGTTTTGCTTAATAATAAAACATTGTTTGATGAGATCTTTTCAATGAAAACGCCTGAATCCCACAATTTATCGGATACGTCGGCTACTACAAGTTTTAAGTGGTACATGGCGCAAGGTGTTACTTTTGAAATAGCTTTTAACCCTTTAGTAAAACCGTCGTATTGCACCGACGTACCGTTGTTATTGTTTTGATAGTATTGTGTATTTAAATTTTGATTTACATTGTTAATGGTTACCGCTGTAGTGTTATTTGGTAATAATGCAATATTATGATAAATGCCCGCACCAGGGTCACCGGTTATACCAGGGCCGCTTATGAAGAAGCCAAACACATCATTATATTGTGATCCTACCCACTCCTCGTATTCTTCAGACGCAAACACAAAGTCAAATTTGATAGTGTCACCTTGCGGAATGATATCAAATTCAAACTCCGTATACTCCCAAGTTGTTTTACCGGTGTAACTATTTAAAAGGGTGTAAGTATTTGGTGTGTATTGATTACCAAAGAAAGTAGTTTTGTTACCAACATTATTAGGCCCAATAGCATTCGAAATTGTTCCGGTAGTTAACAATAAACCTTCGGTAATATTTAAATTACTGCTGGTTGCTATATACTTTCCGTAGCTGTTAGGTCCGGCGGCATTTACCACCGGGTTTAAAATTTGAACTCCCGGTCCTGATATTAATGAAGCTAATTGCGAAGCATTTAGTGTATTTGTTACCACTAGTTGCGCTTTAAAATTATTATTTCCATTAAATAGAGTTAATAGGAAAATAAATCCAATGAGTGCTTTTTTCATAATTCTATTTTTAAGGTTAATTTTCGATTATTCTTTTTGTGTTACACTTCTCTTCAGCCTGGTTTACGCTTAAGCCTATCAATACCTCGTACATGATTTTATCATTTATTGAAGCGATCTTTTTTTCAACTTCTTGTTTTTCTGTAGTTGTAACCTCATTTTTTGATTCAATAACAACTATACCTGCAGGAATGCAAGTGTAAACAGATTGGTAATTGCCAACTTTATTAAATTCTGCCTGAATTTGTTTGTCAGTTTCAACCGAATAATTCGAGAATTTTAATGTCAAAAGTCTAGACGTTTGATAAGTTCTTTCATTTTGGCTAAAGCTCAATGTGCTAAACAAAAATCCTATAATGATTAAAATTGCTTTGTTAAAATTGATGATTTTCATATCCTGGTGTTTAATTACGAGACGAAGGTATAGGCGAGCTTATAAAAAATTCATGATAATAGTTTTCTCAAATCATGACTATTATCATAAACACTAAATATCACTCAGAAAAATGTGCCTAAAATTTGAAATAGAATAATTTGTTAAAATGCCTTGATAAACCTATATTTGAGAGGAAATTTTAAAAGAGAATTTTAGCATGGAAACTACAGCATACCAGTCGAAAAATAAGATCAGAATTGTAACAGCAGCAGCCCTTTTTGATGGGCATGATGCTGCAATAAATATCATGCGCCGCATTATGCAAAGCAGTGGAGCCGAAGTTATTCACTTGGGGCACGATCGCAGTGTTCAGGAAGTGGTAAATTGCGCCATTCAGGAAGATGCGAATGCAATTGCCATAACCAGCTACCAAGGCGGACACGTTGAGTATTTCAAATACATGTACGATCTTTTAAAAGAAAGAGGTTGTGGACATATAAAAATATTTGGTGGTGGTGGCGGTGTAATTCTTCCAACTGAAATTGAAGAGTTACATAAATATGGAATCACGCGTATCTATAGTCCTGATGACGGACGTGAACTTGGCTTACAAGGGATGATCAATGATGTATTAAAGCAATCTGATTATCCTACAGGTGTCAATTTAAATGGTGAAGTAGGTCATTTAAAAGAGCGCGATCATAAATCAATTGCAAAATTAATTTCTGCTGCCGAAAACCATAGCGAAGAAAGTGCCGCCATGTTAAAGAAGGTAAAAGAAATGGCAGGGGCTTCAAAAGTACCGGTATTAGGTATCACAGGTACGGGTGGCGCAGGTAAATCATCTTTAGTGGATGAATTGGTTCGTCGTTTTTTAATTGATTTTCCTGAAAAACAAATTGGTATCATTTCAGTTGACCCATCTAAACGTAAAACAGGTGGCGCTTTATTAGGTGACCGTATTCGTATGAACTCCATTCGCAACGATCGTGTTTTTATGCGCAGTATGGCAACACGTCAAAGTAATTTGGCCTTATCAAAACATGTGCAGGATGCAGTTGATATTTTAAAAGCTTCCAATTTTGATCTGGTTATTTTAGAAACCGCAGGTATTGGGCAAAGTGATACTGAGATAACTGAACATAGTGACCTTTGCTTGTATGTTATGACGCCGGAGTATGGCGCCGCATCTCAATTAGAGAAAATTGACATGTTGGAATTTGCAGACATTATTGCGTTGAACAAATTTGATAAGCGTGGTGCATTGGATGCGATCCGTGATGTAAAAAAACAATACAAGCGTAATAAGAATTTATGGGATGTGGATGATGAGAAATTGCCTGTGTATGGATCAATTGCTTCTCAATTCAATGACCCTGGAATGAACCGCTTATATAAAGCAGTAATGGATAAGATCGCTGAAAAAACCGGCGCTAAATTATCTTCTCAATTCTCCATCTCAAATGAAATGAGTGAGAAGATCTACATCATTCCACCTGCACGTACACGTTACTTAAGCGAGATCTCTGAGAACAACCGTTCTTATGATAAACGCGGAAAACAACAAAGTGAGATCGCTGATAAATTATACGGCATTAAAAAAACCATTGAAACCATTAAGGAATCAACAATGGCTGATAAGGATCGTTTGATCAAATCTTTGGATGAGGAGTATGCACGTATTGAGTTAGACTTGGATGGACATAACAGAAAATTAATTGACACTTGGGATCAACGTAAAAAACAATTCCAGGATGAGTACTATATTTTTAAAGTGCGTGATAAAGAGATCAAGATCAAAACGCATTACGAATCCTTATCACATACTCAAGTTCCTAAAATTGCAGTGCCTCGTTTTAAAGGCTGGGGCGATATTTTAAGTTGGAATTTGCAGGAGAATTTCCCTGGCGAATTCCCATACACTGCCGGTATTTATCCTTTCAAACGTGAGGGTGAAGATCCTACACGTATGTTTGCCGGTGAAGGCGGACCGGAGCGTACAAATAAACGTTTCCATTATGTAAGTAAAGGATTGCCTGCAGCACGTTTAAGTACAGCATTTGATAGTGTTACACTTTATGGTAATGATCCAGATCACCGTCCGGATATTTACGGTAAGATCGGTAACTCAGGTGTATCCGTTTGTTGTTTAGATGACGCAAAAAAATTATACAGTGGTTTTAATTTAGCTGATCCTAAAACTTCCGTATCAATGACAATTAATGGTCCGGCTGCTATCATCGCTGCTTTCTTTATGAACGCGGCCATTGATCAGCAATGTGAATTGTACATTAAAGCCAATGGTTTAGAAAAAGAAGTTGAGAAGAAGATAGAAGATATTTACAAAGCCAAAGGAGTTGCACGTCCTAAATATAACGGACCATTACCGGAAGGAAACGATGGTTTGGGTTTGATGTTATTAGGTGTTACAGGCGATCAGGTTTTACCAAAAGATGTTTACGAAAAAATTAAAGCGCAAACATTGGCACAGGTGCGCGGTACTGTTCAGGCAGATATTTTAAAAGAAGATCAGGCACAGAACACATGTATCTTTAGTACTGAGTTTAGCTTACGCGTGATGGGTGATGTGCAGCAGTATTTCATTGATCAAAACGTACGTAACTTTTATTCGGTTTCAATTAGTGGTTATCATATTGCTGAGGCAGGCGCTAATCCTATCTCACAATTGGCATTCACTTTATCAAACGGCTTTACGTTTGTTGAGTATTATTTGAGTCGTGGTATGCACATTGATAGCTTTGCTCCGAATTTATCATTCTTCTTTAGTAATGGTATCGATCCGGAGTATAGTGTTATTGGTCGTGTTGCTCGTCGTATTTGGGCAAAAGCCATGAAATTGAAATATGGTGCCAATGAGCGTTCGCAAATGTTGAAGTATCATATTCAAACATCAGGCCGTTCGTTACACGCGCAAGAAATTGATTTCAATGATATCCGTACAACCTTACAAGCCTTATATGCCATTTACGATAACTGTAATTCATTGCATACAAATGCATATGATGAAGCGATCACAACACCAACAGAGGAATCGGTGCGCAGAGCAATGGCTATTCAGTTGATCATTAACCGTGAGTTAGGTTTAGCGAAGAATGAGAATCCGTTGCAAGGTTCATTTATTATTGAAGAATTAACGGAGTTAGTAGAGGAGGCTGTATTAAGTGAATTTGATCGCATCAGTGAGCGCGGTGGCGTATTAGGTGCAATGGAAACCATGTACCAACGCGGTAAAATTCAAGAAGAGAGTTTATATTACGAAACTTTAAAACACACGGGTGAGTATCCGATCATTGGTGTGAATACATTCTTAAGTTCAAAAGGTTCGCCAACAGTTATTCCGCAAGAAGTTATTCGTTCAACCACTGATGAAAAAGAATTCCAGATCAGCACCGTACAAAATCTATGGAAAGCCAGTGGTGATAAAGGTCCGCAATTATTGAAAGAAATTCAGTTAACGGCCATTCAAAACGGAAACTTATTTAATTCGTTAATGGAAGTAGTGAAATATTGCAGTTTAGGACAGATAACGAAAGCTTTATTTGAAGTAGGTGGACAGTACAGAAGAAACATGTAATGATCTAATATGATGCTATTGAAAAATGATTAATCAATATTTATTACATTTTGAAATAACATCAAATGAGTTTAAATAAAAAATCCCCTCGAATTTCGAGGGGATTTTTTTATGACTTTAAATTCAAATTATTTTTGTTCTACGCCAGTATCAGGGATCAACATACCATCAACTAATACACGACCGCAATGCTCGCATACAATGATTTTTTTGTTGGTACGGATATCTAACTGACGTTGAGGTGGGATCTTATTGAAACATCCGCCACAAGCATCACGCTCAACAGCAACAACTGCTAAACCGTTACGAGTGTTCGCACGAATACGCTTGTAAGCATTTAATAAACGATCTTCAATTTCAGCTGATGCAGTTTCGCTCTCAACTAACAATTGTTTTTCTTCTTTTTCAGTTTCAGCAATGATCTCATCTAACTCACTTTTCTTTACTTTAAGATCTTTCTTACGCTCTTCGAATTCTTCTCTGCTTTTTTCTAATAATTCAGATTTAATAGCTAATCCTGCTTTCGCTTCTTTGATACGCTTTTCAGCTAATTGGATCTCTAAATTTTGGAATTCGATCTCTTTAGTGATCGCATCGTACTCACGGTTGTTACGTACTTTATTTTGTTGCGATTCGTATTTTTTAATGTTTGCCTGAAAATCTTTGATCGCTTGTTTTTTCTCGTTCAACTGATTTTCTAACTCATTCAATTCATCCTGTAAATTCACCACACGAGTTTCTAAACCTGCAACTGTATCTTCAAGGTCGCTTACTTCCAAAGGTAATTCACCTCTGATGATTCGTAAACGATCAATTTTACTGTCAATTAATTGTAATGAGTACAACGACTTTAATTTTCCTTCTACAGAAGCATCGATTTTTTCTTTAATTTTTGCGCACATATCTTTAAAAATAATTTACCGGGTTTGTATTGGTTTTCGATAAATGGATTGCGAATTTAGGGAATTTTTTTGTAATTAACTCATAAAATATTTCGGGAGTAAATTGCTCCGATTCGTAATGTCCAATGTCAATTGCCACAATTTTACCATCTGCATCAAAAAACTCGTGATATTTAAAATCTGCCGAAATGTAAGTATCTGCTTTTGAGCTAATTGCGTTTTTTAATAAAAACTGACCACTTCCACCACATAAAGCCACTTTTTTTACTTTTTTATTCAATAAAGGCGTGTGCTTCAATGTTTTAAGCTTAAAACACGATTTAATATGGGTTAAAAACTCGGTTTCGGTCATTTCATTCTCCAATTCACCGATCATTCCACTGCCAATTTGAGAATGGGTGTTTTGTAAGGGGTAAATATCATATGCAACCTCTTCATATGGGTGAGCTGCGATCATAGCTTGAATGATCTTAACTTGATCGTGAACCTCAAAAATGGTCTCAATTCTAACTTCCGGTTCAGTGCTTAATTTATTGGGTTCACCAATAAAGGGGTTGGTTTGATCGTTGCCTTTAAAGGTTCCAATACCATTGATGTTAAAGCTGCAGTAATCATAATTACCAATTTTTCCGGCACCGACATTAAAAATGGCTTCACGCACCGGAGTTGCATGAGATTCGGGAACAAAAACGATCAGCTTGCGCAGTAAACCTGTTTTTGGAGCTAAAATGCGTAAGTTCTTAAGGCCTATTTTTTCAGCGATCTTGGCATTTACACCATCTATCACATTATCTAAATTGGTATGACAGGCATAAATGGAAATGTTATTTTGAATGGCTTTAATGATGGTTCGCTCCACATAATTAGTGCCGTTTAGGCGTTTTAATCCTTTGAAAATGATGGGATGATGCGCAACAATTAAATTGCATTTTGAGCGGATGGCCTCTTCAATAATTTCTTCCGTGCAATCTAAACTTAATAAAGCACCTGTGCATTCGGTTAGTGCATTGCCAGTTATAAGTCCGGCATTATCATAATCTTCCTGTAAATTCAGCGGTGCAAATGCTTCAATGGCATTGGTAATATCTTTTATTTGCGGCATTTTAGTTAACGCTGTCTAATTTATTCTTAACGTCTTCAACAACTTTTTGCTGAGCTTCTATCTCTTCCTTTTTCTTTTTCTGATTCTCTTCGTTCTCCTTAATGTCTTTCTCGTCCTTTTTTATTTTGTTCTTATAATCTTCTACATCATTGGTTAAATTTTTCTTATCATTTTCCAATTCCTTTAACTGATCTTCCAACTTCTCAAGGATCTTTTTAGATGATTTGGCTTGCTCGCTAACTGCGCCTGAACTGGCATCCACAACTTTTCGCTGTACATCAACTTCACCTTTTTTCTTTTTAATTTCAGCATCTTTGGTAATGATCTCTTTTTCGGCCTTGGTTATTTTTTCGTTGTACTTATTGATCTCTTCATGCAGTTCTTTGTTATCTTCTTCCAGATCTTTTTGTTTGTCTTGTAATTTGGTCAGATCTTTTTCTGCATCTTTTAATTTTTTCTCAATGGGTTCTTTTGTCATTTTAATGGCAAACTCACGCATCATCTTATCTAACAATTTATATTTATCAGAGTGTTCGCTTGATTTTAAATACATGCCTCCCAAATCTACAGCAGTGCTCATTTTAATGGTACGCGCTTTTTTATTCTCTTCGAACTTTGTGTAAAAATCAACGGGATTATTGCCCCAATCTTTAATTAAAATATTATCGCCAAAAACTTCGTTGTTATCATCTTTAACTTTTTCGTATTTGTATTCTTTCAATACTTTTTTCCATTCGCTGATCACATCACTCAATTCTGCTTCCATAATAATAGTGGTAGCGGCATTTTGTGAACCGGTACTGAATTTTTCAGATGATTCGTTTACAGAAATACGCTGTGCATTTACTTGTAAAACAACTAATGCAGCAAATAAGCTCAATGATCTTTTCATTTAAATAAGTTTAAATATTGTTTAATCCAGATCCCAAACACTTCTTCTTTTCTTATAATAAAAAGGTTTGAAGTAGTTTTTATTCTCAAGTATAAAGGCCATGATAAAGTAAATAATAATTGGACTTCCGAATGTAAAGAATGAAAGATAAATGAAGTACATGCGAACTTTGGTAGTTTTAATACCTAATTTTTTGCCCCACCATTCGCAAACGCCAAATGCTTTTTGTTCAAACCACTGAATGATCTTACTTACCATAAAACAAATATAACAAAAATTAGTGTTTAAGTTGTAATAAACTGCTACCAATTGCACAGTTCAAACAGCGCTTTTTATCGCAGTAATTATCCAGTAAATTAATAAAACCCTGACTCACCAAAGCCGAGCGTTTTCCACATTTTAACTGATAGAATTTTTTGGTTTTGGTATTCTTTTCAAAGGCAACCTCTTCCAAAATTTCAAGGGCTAAATTTTCATAAAATGGCTTATTTAATTGTTTGCCATAAAAGAAGAAGAAGTAACTGAAGGTATTCACTAAAATGTTTTGTATGGAGCTTTCACCCAAGGTAATATCAGTGGTGCTTTTTTTGCCATCGGGTTTGTAATGATCTTTCCAATAACCTTGCAATTCAATGGTCAAAGTTTTTTTTAATTCATGGATACTTTTGAGATCCTGCGGATGCGTTAATATTTGAGGATGTTGATAGATCAATTGCGCAAATTGTGCCAAACGTAATCCCGGAAAATTAGCAGGACGAAGACGCGAATATTTAAAGATCTTTTTATCGAGTACTGCTAATTTGTATTTGTTCTTTAAAAACTCAAATTCGCTTTGTAAATTTTGTATGTATTTATCTTCAAAAAAATCATCCAAAATACCTGCTGTGCCAAGTAAAAGTGCTTCAACTTGTTTTAAATTATTTACGTGCTTCAGTAAAATGGATGCCGGCAAATAGGTTGCCAATAATTCAAAGGGTAAAGCATTTACTTTAAAACCAAAATTCTTTAATAGTATGGCGTAAAAGGTTTGGTTGAAATCGTTATTAAAATTGGTAAAGGTTTGCTCAATGGTTTTGGTCTTTATTTCCAATCGTTCAATGGCCATACGATTGATCCATGCAGCTGCTTTGTGCTCATCAATCTCAGGAAGTTGTTTGGCACAAGGTATTTCACTTTTAGAATGGATCAGTTTTTTATAATTTGAAATAATTGTATCATCAATAAGATCTTTTAATTCTAAAACTTCTACATTGTTAGTTTTATTCTGCTCTATTTCCTTATCTGCTTCATAAACCACATGCAAAATAATGTTATCGTAACTTGTATCGTTTTGATGATCGTGTTTTAGCCAATCGCTGCTTTTAATGTGCAGCTCAATGTTTCCTGCCAAAATGAGGTTGTTGATCTTTATTTGCGCATTAAAAAAATCGGCACCTGAATTTGTATTCTTCTCACCAAACTTAATGATCTCAATTTCTTTACCCGATCGGGTAATAAATTTTGATGGTTTAATGAGTTTGTGTTGCCAAATGAATTGAAGTAGGTCTTCATTAAAATTATGCATATCCTTTGATCTTGTAAACAGCAAAGCCTATCCATTCGTGCAAAAGCAATTGAAGGTTAAACATTGCATCTATGTTCGGAATAAATAAATGATCAAACGTATATCGTCGTACACCGCTCACTCTGTTGGTCACATAAGGTGTAATGTTCGTATAACCTGCCTTTTTGAAAACCGCCAGCGAACGGGGCATGTGGTAGGCAGATGTAACCAGTAATAAATTGGAATTGTAATTCAACGAATCCAGGATCTTTTTGGTAAAAACAGCATTCTCAAATGTGTTCTTGCTTTCGTTCTCAATGATCAAGGCGCTATCCGGTATTTGAATTTCATTTAAATATTTTTTCACAAACTTACCTTCTCGCTTTTCAGGAAATTCAATACTTCCCGATCCTCCGGTGAAAATGATTTTATCAACTCGCCCCATTTTATATAAACGTATGGTTTGAAATAAGCGATCGCCACTCATCTTAAAATCAATTTTATTTTGTCTCAGATCAATATCTCCAATACCACCTAAGACGATGGCACCACTATAATGCGTTTTTGTTAGATCATGATCAATGGTTGTGGTTTCATAAGCTCTGAAAAGTTCATCAACCAAAAACGAATTACCGGTTAAAAAAACGATCAACACAACGGCTATCCTTAATTTTTTAGCGCGTGACTCAATTTTTGTAACAAAAGAATATATCAGCAAAGCAAACACCCAAATGAGGGGCGATATTAAAAATCCTAAAAGCTTCGAAATGATAAAAAACATGCTTAAAAGTAGCAATTATATGTTATAAAATGGACTTAAAAATTTGCTTTAAAGCCTTATATTTACCACCTGATAAACATGCAAAATGACCAAGTACATTTTGTACAAATACTTTAAAAATGAAAAAGATCTTAGTTGCAAATAGAGGTGAGATTGCGTTACGTGTAATGAAAAGTGCGCGCGAAATGGGAATTAAAACTGTTGCCATTTATTCGGAAGCTGATAGAAATGCACCCTTTGTGAGATATGCGGATGAAGCTGTATGTGTGGGTCCGCCACCTAGCTCCCAATCGTATTTGCAAGGTGACAAGATCATTAAGATCTGTAAAGAATTAGGTGTGGATGGCATTCATCCGGGATATGGTTTTTTAAGTGAGAATGCTGATTTTGCCCGCAAAGTAAAAGCTGCCGGAATTACGTTTATTGGTCCGAGTGCCGAAAGCATGGATATGATGGGCGATAAATTAAGTGCAAAGGCAACTGCTAAAAAATACAAAGTACCAATGATCCCCGGATCAGAAGGAGCAATTAGCGATGTAAAGGAAGCCATCAAAATTGCAAAGGAAGTTGGTTTTCCATTATTGATCAAAGCATCTGCCGGTGGAGGTGGAAAAGGTATGCGTTTGGTTGAGAAGGAAAGTGAGATCGAAGAACAAATGAAATTGGCTGTAAGTGAGGCTATATCTGCCTTTGGAGATGGCGCTGTATTTATTGAGAAATATGCAAGTGGTCCGCGTCATATTGAAATTCAATTGATAGCAGATAACCACGGTAATTGTGTTTATTTATTTGAGCGTGAGTGTAGCATTCAACGTCGCCATCAAAAAGTAATTGAAGAGGCACCAAGCAGCGTGTTAACACCTGAATTGCGCGCAGCAATGGGTAAGTGCGCGGTTGATGTGGCAAAAGCCTGTAACTATAGTGGTGCAGGAACTGTTGAGTTTTTAGTTGATGATAAATTGAATTTCTATTTCCTGGAAATGAATACGCGTTTACAAGTAGAGCATCCGGTTACAGAAATGATCACGGGATTGGATCTTGTGAAAGAACAAATTAAAGTAGCACGCGGCGAAAAATTAAGTTTTACGCAGGAAGATATGAAGATCAACGGACATGCCTTGGAGGTACGCGTGTGTGCTGAAGATCCTACAAATAACTTTTTACCGGATATCGGACGTTTATTGGTGTACAACAAACCAAGTGGTGTTGGAGTTCGAGTGGATGATGGTTTTGAGGAAGGAATGGATATTCCTATTTATTATGATCCAATGATATCAAAGTTGATCGTACATGGAAAAGACAGAACCGATGCGATCGAAAAAATGATCAGAGCCATAGATGATTATAAGATCATTGGCGTTGAGACTACTTTAGATTTCTGCAAATTTGTTTTAAACCATCAGGCCTTTGTTTCGGGTAAATTTGATACCGGATTCATTAAGAATTATTTTACCCCCGATATGTTAAAAGGAGAGCCTGTTAGTGAGGATGTGGCGGCTATAGCAGCTAATTTGATCTATGACCTGTCTCGCCCAAAAGAACCGGTTTATGACAATAATTCTGTTAAAATTAGCAAATGGAAGATAAATCGTTCGTAAGAATGATGTAACTTATGGTTACCTTTTCCGTAAAATAATATAAATAGAAAAAGTGATCATGATAAAAGCCAGTTTAAATACGACCATTGTTTTGGCTCTGTTTGGTTTGTTTTTATTGCCAAATTTTTCTGTTTCTCAAAACGAATTACAACGCGGCGTGAGATGCTACGCCATTATTGAGAATAACGACACCATTCCTGTTTTTTATTTGAATGAGGTAGATGTTACTACCAATATGGTTTTTAAAACCAAACGCCAGTACGAACAATGGACCCGTGTAAAGTATAATGTAAAAAAAGTTTATCCTTACGCCATCTTAGCTTCAGCTAAATTAAAGCAATACGATCTTATTCTTTCTAAAATGGAAGATGAAGATATTCGTAAAGCCTATTTGCGCGTGTGTGAAAAGGATCTAAGGCATGAGTTTGAAGATGAATTGAAAGGATTATCTGTTTCACAAGGCAGAGTGTTAATGAAACTGATCAATAGAGAAACCGGTAAAACAACCTATACCATTGTGAAAGAGTTACGTGGCTCTTTTCAGGCCAGCATGTGGCAGGCCCTTGCAAAATTATTTGGTAATGATATGAAAACCGAGTACGATTCACAAACCGAAGATGTGATGATCGAAAAAGCCATAGCCATGGTTGAACGCGGCGATTTTTAAATTCTTTTAATAAGTAATTTCCTGTTAAGGTATTTGGTTTATTTACCTTTACTGAAATGAAAATATTTTACCATTATTTAAAACAACATAGATCCCTATTATCGCTTGCCCTTTTATTAGCGGCCATTAATCAATGTTTTTCACTTTGTGATTCCATCATTACAGGGAAGCTGATCAATAAGTTTGGCTCTCCGCATGATTCAGACAGCAGTTTGCATTTTTGGAGAACAGGAGCCGATTATTCTGAATTTACTTCACATATTTTATTTTGGCTTTCACTTTCCATTGGTGCGGCTATGCTTTCACGTATTGCAAAAAATTTCCAGGATTATTTTACCAATATTGTTATACAGCGCACAGGCGCTAATATGTATACCGACGGGATCAAAAAAACCTTGAGTTTGCCTTTTCAGGATTTTGAAGATCAACGTAGTGGTGAGACCTTAGGAAGATTACAAAAATTAAAAACAGACACTGAGCGTTTTATTACACTATTTATAACCTTGATCTTTCAATCGGTTATTGGGATCATATTTGTAATGGTTTATGCCATTCAAATTCATTGGTTATTGGGGCCTTTGTACTTAGCTACAGTTCCAATCATTGCTATTGTAAGTTCATATTTAGGAAAAAAAATAAAATTAGTATCACGTCAAATATTAGGCGAAACTACCGCTTTGGCCGGCGCAACAACAGAGTCGCTCAGAAATATTGAGTTGGTAAAAAGTTTAGGTTTAGTTGATCAGGAAGAAAAACGTTTGAATCAAACCACTTTAAAAATATTAGGCTTAGAATTAAAAAAAGTTCGTTTCGTTAGAAGTTTAAGTTTTATTCAGGGAACAACAGTTCATTTAGTGCGAACTTCATTGATCTTTTTTTTATACTCCTTTGTTTTTAAGGATATCATTAAAGTTGGTGACCTGATCACCCTCATGTTTTTTTCCTTTTTTATTTTTAATCCGCTGCAAGAACTAGGTAATCTTATTTCAGTTTTTAATGAAACCAAGGTTAGCATGGAGAACTTTGAGAAACTCATGAATGCAAAAAGTGAAATTGTGCCTGCACAACCGTCGCCTTTAGGAAATATACATGAATTAAAATTTGAGGATGTTTCATTTAAGCATCAGAGTACCGCCGATCTGGCAGTAAAAAATATCTCCTTTCAGATCAATAAGGGTGAAACCGTTGCCTTTGTTGGTCCGAGTGGAAGCGGTAAAACTACGCTTGTAAAATTATTGGTTGGATTGTATCAACCGGTTTCGGGTAATGTGTTTTATAACAGCATCAATTCAAAGGATATTAATTTGAATGAGTTGAGACAGCAATTAGGTTTTGTAACGCAAGATCCACAACTTTTTAGTGGTACCATAAAAGATAATTTGTTGTTTGTTAAACCTAATGCTACCGATGCAGAATTAAATGATGTGTTAAATAAGTCGGCGTGTCATAAATTATTAAAGCGCGCCGACAAAGGAATAGATACAACCATCGGTGAAGGAGGAATAAAAGTAAGTGGCGGAGAGAAACAACGTTTATCTATAGCCAGAGCATTGTTGCGCAGTCCTAAATTATTGATATTTGATGAAGCCACATCTGCATTAGATTCATTAACGGAGGAGGAAATTTCTGAAACCATCCGCGAATTATCTGCCAACAAGGAACAAATTACTGTTTTGATCGCTCACCGATTATCTACCATTATGCACGCCGATAAGATCATTGTTTTAGAGCAAGGGGAGATCATTGAACAGGGTAAACACGACCATTTATTGGCCGAAAAAGGCTTGTACTATGCGATGTGGCGTCAGCAGATTGGTGAAAGAAAGAAATAGGGCGTTCAAGTTTTTTAACATATCTCTTTACAATACAAGGCTTTAAAAATGTAAATTTGTTATAAGTGATGAAATACCGCTTTTTTAATAGTATCATGTTATTAGTTGCTTTCACGTATGTGTTTTCAACTTTTGGTATTTCTGCCATTTCACATTATTGTGGTGGCGAACTTCAGGAGGTAGCATTTTTTACCACACCCGATTCATGCTGCGGTGATGAACCTATTGAAGATGACGGTTGTTGCAAGAATGAGGAACAGCATGTGTCATTCCAAGGTAATTTTGTTTTCGCTGATCTTCATACAGAGATCAAAACACCCGTTGTTTATTTACCATTTATTGAAGTAAGTTCTGTTTCAAAATTTTCATTTTCAAACCTAAGTTTTGATGTTAACGCGCATCAAAAACAATATCCACCTCCGGATCTTGTTCAAAATAATATTATTTCCGTTTCTGTTTTAAGAATTTAAAAGGAAGTCTTTTTACCTTAAGTTCTAGTATGGTATATCTGTATTAGGAAATTTCTTTTTTGTCAATTAAATACTTAAAACAATGAAAACATTATTTTTTACGCTTGTAACTATATTATTATCGTTTAAATTACAAGCTCAATCAACTGTAACTACATCAACTTTATCTGTAAAAGGTAATTGCGAAGATTGTAAAGAGCGCATAGAGAATGCTGCTGATATCAAAGGTGTAAAAGTTTGTAAATGGGATTCGGAATCCAAAGTGGCAGCCATCACATTTGATACCAGCAAAACAACAATGGAAACAATTGAAAAAGCCATTGCAAAAGCCGGTTACGAAACTGCAACACAAAAGGCCGACCCAAAGGCCTATGCCAAGCTTCCTAAATGCTGCAAATACAATGATGTTGTTTGCGAAGAAAAGAAGTAAGTAAGCAACAACATATGAAAAAGTTTATTTATGTGCTTTTAGCATGTTGCTTTAGCCTATTTGGTTTTGCGCAATTAAAAGGACGTGTTGTTGAGTCATCTGCAAATAAAAAAGGTGTTTCGCCGGTACCCGGAGTAGTTGTGTTTTGGCATAATACATCGGTTTTTTCAACCACCGATTCAAGCGGATCGTTCACTATAAAAACGTCTGATAAAACAAACCGTTTGGTGTTTACCGCCTTGGGTTATAAAAGCGACACCCTTGTTATAAAAGACACCACCAAATTTGTTACCATCAAATTAAAGGGGGGTGTTGATCTTACCGAAGTAGAAGTTATTTATGAATCGCAAGCAACAAGCATTTCATATTTAAACCCGATTAAGATAGAAACCTTGGGTGAAAAATATTTAATGAAAGCAGCCTGCTGTAATTTATCAGAAAGCTTTGAAACAAACCCAAGTGTGGATGTGAATTTTGCTGATGCGGTAAGCGGCACCAAACAAATTCAAATGCTTGGTTTATCCGGAAAGTATGCTCAAATAACAAAAGAGAACATGCCATACATGCGCGGTTTAGCAGGTGCATATGGTTTGAATTTTATTCCCGGAACATGGATCCAATCTATTCAATTAAGTAAAGGTGCAGGATCGGTTATTAATGGTTACGAAAGTTTTACCGGGCAGATCAATACCGAGCTTCAAAATCCCATAACCAGTGATAAATTAAACTTTAACGCCTATGTGAATCAAAATGCCAGAAACGAATACAACTTAAATGCAAAACACCGTTTCAATGAAAAATTTTCAACTGGTATTTTAAGTCATGTTAGTTTTAATCCAATGAAAGAAGATCTGAATAAAGATGGATTTTTAGATATTCCAACAGGCAAACAATACAACTTCATAAATAAATACGCATTTGAATCGCCAAAAGGTTTTGAGGCTCAGTTCGGCGGTGGTTATTTAGAAGATGAGCGCACTGGTGGTCAGGATCACGTGATGATGAAGGATCATAAGGAAGGAGATAGTTTGTATAAAATTGGTATCCAAAACAAAAAGTGGGAAGTGTACAGTAAAACAGGATATGTATTCAGAAATTTACCTGGAACAAGCATGGGCTTGCAACTTACTTATTTAGATCATCAGCAAAAAAATTATTATGGATATACAAATTACACAGGAGATCAAAAAACGTTTTACGCGAATTATATATTTCAGGGGTTAATTAAAACTACAGCCCACGTTTATAAATTTGGTGCGAGTTATTTGAATGATGATGTTAAAGAGACCTATAGTACTTTAGATTTTAAAAGAAGAGAGGAGGTTGCAGGCTTGTTTACCGAGTATGCTTTTAATTACAAGGAAACATTTAACATGGTTGCAGGGGTGAGAGCCGATTACCATAACAAGTTCGGATTATTTTTTACGCCGCGCTTGCATTTGCGATATGCCTTCAATGAAAGCAGATCTGTATTAAGGTTCAGTGGCGGAAAGGCACTTAAAACCGCTAACATTTTATCTGAGAATATGTCGTTAATGCCATCGTCACGTAATTGGATCATTGAAACAACTGACTTGAGTAAGCCATACGGATTGAATCCGGAAGTGGGTTGGAACTATGGTTTGAATTTCACTCAAAAATTCACGCTTAATTACCGTGAGGCATATATCACGCTTGATATGTACAGAACTGATTTTATTGATCAGGTTGTAGTTGATATGGATAAGCAAGCACAAAGTGTTTTTATTTATAATTTAAATGGCAAGTCGTATTCCAATACAGCGCAATTTGAATTTGGATGGGAAATACGAAAACGTTTAAATATTAAAACGGCTTACCGTTATGTTGATAGTAAAACAACGTACAAAACAGGATTGTTAGATGTGCCTTATATTTCATTACACCGAGGTTTTATAAATGTATCTTATGAAACAAAAAATAAGCATTGGATGTTTGATGCCACAACGCAGTACAATGGTAAAAAGCGATTGCCTGATGTGAGTTCAAACCCTGCTGAATACAAACGGAATAGTTATTCGCCGGGTTATTACCATGTATTAGGACAGATAACTTATTTAACTAAAATAAACCGAGCAGATTTTAATGTTTATTTAGGTGTTGAAAATGCATTGAATTATAAGCAAACAGATCCGATTGTTTCGGCAAACGATCCATTTGGTAAGTATTTTGATGCAAGTATGGTGTGGGGACCAATTTACGGAAGAATGCTTTATTTTGGCTTAAGGTTCAAATTGAAATAAGTTATGTTTATTCTAACAAGTATGTGATTGAATAAAACGAAATGCAAATAAAATAAGCAGGAGATCTCAAGCGAGATCTCCTGTTTTAATCTTAAATAAATTAAATAATGAAAATTAAAATTTGATCAATTCTTCATACAGCTCCTTAACAGGTAAACCCATCACGTTGTAAAAGCTGCCATCAATTTTATCTATACCAATATAACCTATCCAGTCTTGTACACCGTATCCACCGGCTTTGTCGTACGGACTATAATTTGTTAAATAATATTCGATCTCTTCGGTTTTTAATTTTTTAAAATAAACTTTACTTACATCAAAAAAAGTTGTTTGTTTATTTCCGCTTTTTAAACAAACTGCCGTATACACTTCATGCATCTTGCCACTTAAGGTTTCCAGCATTTGTTTCCCTTCTAAAAAGTTAACGGGTTTATTTAAAACCTTTCCATCGCACCAAACAATAGTGTCAGATGTGATTAAAATTTCGGTTTCCTTTAATTCATCAGGGTAGGCGTCTGCTTTTTTCTCTGCCAAATAAATGGGTATCTCTTGCGCTTTAAGGTCAGCAGGAAAAGTTTCGTCGGCATGAGTAGGTTTAATTAAAAAGTCAAATCCTAAACTTTTTAAAAGTTCTTGCCGGCGAGGCGATGCGGATCCTAATATCAATTTGAAAGGAAATTCCTTTAATGTTTTTTCAACTTCATTCATAATTAACTGTAATAATAGATCCAGCAATAACCAATACCTAAAAGCATAGTAAGTTTAAGTAATAAGCTGGCGTGTTTAAATTGTTTTGGTGTGTGAGCTTTGGCTAGCATACCTAATAAGATGGATAAAGGCAATATCAATCCAATTAAAATGTAAATATTACCAAGCGATAAAAATTCACTTTTATATTTCATTGTATTGTAAACTACAACCAGCAATAATAAAATGGTAATTGCAATTAAAAAGAAACTCACTACTTTGCTTGTTTGCATTCCCCATGAAATAGGCATGGTTTTACCACCCGTTGCTTTATCGCCTTTGTAATCTTCCATATCCTTTATGATCTCGCGTGCTAGGCTAGTAATAAAAGCAAATAAGCAAAACATTAAAGTGATCTTAGAAGCAGAAAGCAGAACAGGTAAATGATGTGTTGTGAAATCGGGAATTGTTTTTTGTAAATAAGCGATCTCAAACACAAAGGTTAAAAATGGCACTGCTGCGGTTAAAAGAGATACAACCAAATTGCCGATCAATAATTGTTTTTTAAAATGGGTTGAATAAAACCATAAGGCTACAGATGTAATGATATGAAAAATGGCTAATCGTAAATAGCCGGTTTTTAATGCAGTGTAAGCACCAAGAAATACACCAATGGTTGTAAAAGTGATATGCAGAATAATGGCCCAACGCCTTTTAATAGTTTTATCAAGCACAACCGTATCAGGATGATTGATCAGGTCGGTTTTTACATCAAAATAATCGTTGATAATGTTTCCTGCTGCCGCAATTAAAACAGTACTGGCTACAATTAGTCCGAAAAGTTTGATGTAAATATTGTTTGGAATATTTGCCTCAGTAAATAATTTTTGAAAAACCAGGTAATGCATAAATACCTGTGTGAGAATGATGATCACTAAATTTTCGGCCCTTATTAATTTTAAAAAGGCAAAAAATTTATTATTTAAAAGATTACTCATTCTCTATTATAAATATAAGAAGTTTTATGGATTTGTAAATGTTTCAATATTTAAGTAACTGATAATAAAGTTACCACTTACCAATTTCCCAGGTGCCTTGCACACGCATGGTTTGTTCAATGATATCACGAACGCAACCTTCGCCGCCTTTTTTATCAGAAATATACAAGCAAATGTCTTTTATTTCTGTTGCAGCATCATTTGGGCAAACGGCAACGCCAACACGCTTCATCACTTCCCAATCGGGCAGGTCGTCTCCCATGTAAAGCATTTCTTCGTCGGTTAAAGAGTTGGAATGCAAATAATCTTTATAACATTCAAGCTTATCATGTTGTCTGATAAAAACATCTGATATGCCCGATCGGCTTAATGCTTTTTTTACAGCTTCATTGTTTCCCCCTGTAATGATAACTATCCTGTATCCTTTTTTTACGGCCAATTGTAAGGCATACCCATCTTTAGAATTTAAATTACGCAATAACTCACCCGATTCTGTTACAATAACTTTACCATCGGTTAAAACCCCATCTACATCAAATATAAATGTGCTTACTTTAGTGAGGCGTTGTTTAAAGTTCATGTGCTTATTTTTGTTGGGTTTGTATTAATTGCGTTAGTAAAGTATACAATTGAGCAACCTCTTTGTTTGATCTTAGTAATGATAAATGTTTTTCGATCACATCTTTATCTTTGCGTTTAGCTGGTCCGGTTTGGGCTTCCAGTGGTGTTAGATACTTTATTTTTTTGGTCCCTTGTTTTATAAGAGGATATAAGGTTTTTATGTTGAGGTCTTTTCGAACGCTTTTCATTAGTTTATCTGCTTCAACATATAAGCTATTCGTAAAATTATTTACAAGCACAGCGCAAAGATGCAGTTTCAAACGTTGCTGATACTTTAGTTTAAGAATATCATTAGTAAAAATGTTCGCGTAGGTGATCACCTTTTTTTCGGTTAGTGCATTTGATGGTTCAATAATGATGCTTATGTCCTTCCATTTGATCTCAACGTTTTTTGAGAAGGTTTGTAAGGGATAAAAAATGGATGTGTTTTTCCAGTGCTTATCTAATTTCTTAAGATCAAAATTTCCGGAAGTGATAAATAGGTTGGCACTTGCTGGTAGGTAATTTATTTTTTTGGCAACACTTTCAATGGCACTATCACTTACACATATAAAATAAGCATGCGCATCTTTAATTACCGTGTTTAAATTTGAAAAAGCGGAAATGCCTAATTCATTTTTAATAGTAGTAAGGTCGTTGTTTGCTTTGTGATTGTAAATGAATAGCTGGATGTTTTTTTGCTTTCGCAGCTTTAATGCCAAATGCCAGGCAACGTTGCCACAGCCAATTATTACAACTTTATGAATGGCTTGTTCCATCATTCTTTCGTTTTATTTGGCGAATGCGCTCCATAATGGCTATGCCTGTACCTATTGCCATAATGATACAGCCCAGCCAAAGAACATTTATGAAAGGGAACATGTTTGCTTCTAATACGATGAAGTCTTTTGAATTATTTACACGTTCACTCATGGTGATCTCAACGCTTCCCTCATCAGGGTTAATTTTCCAGAAAACAAATTTTAATCCTAATTCTTCAATAACATCATCTGTTGGAATGGCCACATTGTTTTTGATCACATATTTTGGATAGGCTTTATAAACATTTCCTTTCACATCAAATGCCGTTAATACCGCCGTAACTTCTAAAAGTGAATCATTCTTTTGGTATTCTTGCTCGTTTAGGTTTGTTTTTAATGAATCGATCACGATGATGGCATTTGTAGCAAAAATGGTATCCTTCACATGGCCAATGTAATTTTTGGCATCATTAAATTTTGTAGCGGTGGCCGAATCTACTTCATCCGATAAAATAGCCGAAACAATATGCGTGTAAATATCCTTGGCTAAATAATGTTTTGTTGCCGGCTCAGCCGCTTTACCCATCCTTGGATTATCTTGCACCTTTGGTGTTAAGGTAAATTCATATTCGGGTTTATTGTTCGCGTTCAGTTTTAAGTAATCAACCTTAAAATAATAATCAATTCCAACGCGTTCTTTGCCTGTATAAGTTACCAAATACGGACCCATTGGCAAGGTATCACCCTTGGTAAGCATGATGCTTTTTTGATTATCAAATTCTTTACCAAGTTGAGATAGATCTTGTTTTGATGTGTTTTTAGATAAGGTAACTTTTTTAGAAGTAGAGATCAAAGCACCAATTAAGATCAAAGCAAAACCAATATGAGCAATTGATGAACCCGATTTTTTGATGTTACCTTTTAAAACGCGCAACATATAATCTAAATTGGCAAATACGGCAAAAAGAGAAGCGATCAATAAAAGTGTATAGCCAATTTTTTCATAGGTACTAAATTGTAAATTATTACCTACAAAATACAATGGAATACTGGCAGCTAATCCAAACAACAAGGATAGGGCAAAACTGATCATTAATTTTTTATAAAACACACCTGCCTCATTTTTTTTGTATCGTAAAAATTGCGCAGCAGCAATCAAAAGAATAAGCACAATGGCAAATGGTAACATAAAATCATTGTACTCGCTTACTTTTAGTTGCGCATATTTCAGATCAAATAATTTATTGATCACCGGAAGCGATGTGAAATAAGTAATGATCAATGAGCTAAGCAAAAGAACAATGCTTCCTAAGAACAACCAAAATTCTCTTGAGTAAAGATCTTCTTCATCTTTTTCTTTTGGGAAATATTTTATGTAAGACCAAAAAGTAATGATAACCGATGCGCCCATCCAACCATACAATGCTATTTTTTTGTAACCAATTACAACGGCAAAAAATAATAACATTAACGAGAGCACAACATATGCAGCTTTTATAAGTTCGTCATGAATTAATAGGGCAATACTAATAAATACAAAGGTGAGCATGTAGATAACCAATTGACCTTGCATTCCAAGATCAGTAAATGCATGTACACTGGAGTTTCCTAATATACCGCTACGTGTTAAAAAGGTTGAATACAATACCAATAAAAACGAACTGATAGATAGAAAATGCGTTGTGAATAATGAGCCGCCTTTATTCTTATTAATGATCATGGTATGCGCTGCAGCAACAATAACCAGCCATGGTACTAACGACGAATTCTCAACCGGATCCCAAGCCCAGAAACCGCCAAAGCTTAATGCTTCATAAGCCCAGGCACCACCCATTAAAATTCCTATCCCTAAGATCAATACACTAAAAAATGCCCACGGTAATGCTAACTTTTGCCATTCGTTGAATTTTTTATTCCAAAAAGCTGCAATGGCAAATGCAAATGGTACAAGCGTAGACGCAAATCCTAAAAACAATGTTGGTGGATGTATGGTCATCCAATAATTCATCAATAACGGATTCAATCCTCTACCATCTAACTTTACCAGATAATTTGGGTTTTGTAAAAAAGGTAAGTTCTTATAGTCAACATGTTCACGCATTAATAAGAACGGATTGCTTCCAATTTTATAATCGCCAATGTAAATGCCCATGATCATGCTGGCCAAAAACACTTGCACCAATGCAAACACAGCCATCGTTGGAGCTTCCCATTCCGAATTCTTCAACAATTTATTTAATATCAATCCTAAAACAACATTCCAAAAGGTCCATAATAAAAAGCTACCTTCTTGTCCTTCCCAAAAACACGAGAGGATATATTTCATATCCATGCTTTTGTTGCTGTGCTGAAATACATATTGGTATTCAAAGAAATGATTGAATAACATGTAAAACAAGGTAACAGCAATTCCTAAAACAGCAACACCATGCAGTTTAAAAAACACACGCGCATAATTTAAATACTCGGGTTGTTTTTTGGAGAGAAAAAATGCGAGACAAGAAATGAATGCGGCAACAAATGAAAGTACAACAAAGCCATTACCAAGTTGCCCTGCCCAAACGTGTTCGCCTATATATTCTATTTTATTCAACGCTGCTTTTTATAAGGTTATTGCAATTGTGGATTAGCATCGTTGTATTTACTTGGGCATTTTAATAAAATGTCGTTTGCATGAAACACATCATTTTGCATTTTGCCTATTAAAACGATCTGCTCACTTTTATCGAAATCCTGTGGCTTGCTTTTGTGCAACACCACTTGTTTGGTTGATCCTTTATTATCGATCAAATAAAATGAGAACTCATCTGTATTTACAGCAGGATCATAAACCTGAGGTTGTGTTTTATCCAACTTCCCTACAATGTGAAATTCTTTATCTTGGTTAGCGCCTGCTTCCGTAAAATCAGAATATGTAGTGGTATTTTTTAACGACATCATGATCACCACAATGGCAACCGTTAAAATAACAATGGCAACAATGTAAATCTTTTTCATTGATCTTTTTCGTTTAGTTCTTTTTCAATTTTTGAAACTCTTCGTTCAATAAAGATCAAAATGCCTATCACACTAACAAATACGATCGCTAAAACAGCTATCACCACATATATCTTACCTTCTTGTCTGAATGTATCTGCCATTTCTGCATTTTGTGAAAATGAAGAGAATGATAATAACATAAAAAGTAAACTCAATAATTGCTTAATCATTTAATTTGTTTTTTATAAGTGAAATTCGGTTCATTAAATTTAATATCCATCCGCTAAAACAGACCCAACCAATAACAGCTGGGTAAAAAACCAAACGCATATTACTATCCAGGTCGTACTTACCAAAGGCAGGATTACCGCCGTTACCGGGATGCAGTGAATCTGTTAAGCGTGGGAAAACCATAATGAATAAAATCAACATGGCAAACGCAAAAATATTAAATACCGAACTAACACGCGCTCGAGTAATTTCCTGAATGATGCTGGCGCGTAAAATAAAATAAATGAGGTACATTAAAATGCCAATGGCAACGCCGTTTAATTTCGGGTCTTGAAAGGTCCACCATGTTCCCCATGTATACTTTGCCCAAAGAGATCCGGTGATCATTCCGGGGATAGAAAAAAATATCCCAACCAAGGCCGCGTTAAAAGCCATGGTCTCGTTTTTTTGATCATTATCTTTTAAATATTTGATACTGTAAAAAACTGATACGCCCATTTGAAATAACATGGCAAACCAAATAGGAACATGATAGTAAACATTGCGAATACTCTCGTTCAAAATATCTAAACGGGGTACATTGCCCAACAATCCAAACACAATTGTGTAAAGGATAAAAACACTTGCAATTATTTTATACCAGTTCTTCAATTTTAAGAGCGCCAAAGATACGGAAATAATAAGACCGACAATACCAAACAGATCACATTAATGCTTCCTAATATCATTAAAAAATCATAACTCACACTCCACGATAAACCGTCAATGGCTTGTTTACTTATTCGTAAAACCAAAACCAAAACCGGGATCAATACCGGAAAACTTAAAACACTCATTAATGTAAAATTGTTCTCGGCTTTTGAAGCAATGGCACTCATTAAAGTTAAAACTGCCGAAAAACCAAGTGAAGCCAACATAAGCACTAACATGAATAAGTAAATGTTGGATATCAAATAACCTACAAACCAGCTGTAAAAAAACAGCGTGATCAAGCTAATACCAAAAAGGAATAAAAAATTATAAATGAGTTTTGATGTTAAAAACACCAATGGTTTATAGATCACAAAATTGTGTAAGGCAGTGCCACCGCTTTCTTTCGCAAAACTTTTTCCGCAAATGGTTATGGCCGAAAACAAAAAAATGATCCAAAAAAGGGCGTTCCAAGTGGCTGGAACAATGATCTTATTAAAACTTAAAGCCGAAATAAAAATGGTTGCAACTGCATAAATGAGTATTCCGCCTAACGAAGCTTTTTGCCTGAATTCAATTGTGAATTCTTTCTTTAATAAAGCGTATACCTGCTGTTTGAACATGATTGCCAAAGTTAAGCCAAATATAATTATATTTGAAACTCTTTTTACCATGTGCACTTGGCCGGGAAACGATAAATTAATGCAGGAATACCACGATAAAGAGTGGGGTGTTCCCGTTATGGATGATAAGACCCATTTTGAGTTTATTGTATTGGAATGTTTTCAGGCCGGTTTATCATGGAAAACAATTTTACACCGACGTAAAGGTTTTAAAAAAGCCTTTGCCAATTTTGATCATAAAAAAGTTGCCAAATTCACTGAAACCGATGTGGAGCGATTGATGCAGGATGAAGGGATCATTAGAAACCGTTTGAAGATTCAAGGAATGATAGCCAATGCAAAAGCTTTTTCGCAAATTCAAAAGGAGTTTGGAAGCTTTAATAAATACGTTTGGACATTTGTAAACAACAAGCCAATTGTAAACAAGTTAAAGCAACAAAACGAAATAAAAGCAACTTCTCCCGAAAGCGATGCCATGGCTTTGGATATGAAAAAGCGAGGTTTTAAATTCCGTGGAAGCACCATTTGTTACGCCAATATGCAGGCTGTTGGCATGGTTAACGATCATGTACAAAGCTGCAAGCGTTTTAAAGAAATTAATTCATTACATAAAGATCTGAAGATATGACCCAATTAATTGAATGCGTTCCCAATTTTAGTGAAGGACGCGATATGAGCATCATCAAACAAATTACGGATGAGATCGAGAGTGTTGAAGGTGTAAAACTTTTGAATGTTGACCCAGGAAAAGCTACAAACCGTACTGTTGTTACCTTTGTTGGAACACCTGATGCAGTTGTAAATGCTGCATTTTTAGCAATTAAAAAAGCCGGTGAGTTAATTGATATGAGCAAGCATAAAGGTGAACATCCGCGTATGGGTGCAACCGATGTTTGTCCGCTTATTCCGATCAGCAACATTAGCATGGAAGAAACCGCTGCATATGCCGTTAAATTAGGTAAACTCGTTGGTGAGCAATTGCACATCCCGATTTATTTTTATGAGAGTTCGCAACCAAATAAGAACAGAAGTAACTTATCAGTTATTAGAGCAGGCGAGTACGAAGGTTTTTTCAAAAAGATAAAATTACCGGAGTGGAAGCCTGATGCGGGTCCGGCTGAATTTGATGCCAAGCGCGGTGCCACCGTAATTGGCGCCCGTGATTTTTTAGTGGCCTATAACATCAATTTAAATACAACATCTACACGCCGTGCTAATTCCATTGCATTTGATGTGCGTGAGGCTGGGCGTGTGATGCGCGAAGGAAATAAGATCACCGGAAAGATCATCACCAATCCGGATGGTTCACCAAAGTCAATTCCCGGAACATTAAGATCAGTGAAGGCTATAGGCTGGTATATCGAGGAATATGGTGTTGCACAGATCTCTATGAACCTTACCAATATCAACATCACTCCGGTGCATGTGGCATTTGATGAGGTTTGCAACAAAGCTCAGGAGCGTGGTATTCGCGTAACAGGCAGTGAATTGGTTGGATTGATACCTTTAAAAGCCATGTTGGATGCGGGAAAATATTTCCTTAAAAAGCAACAACGATCTATTGGTGTAAGTGAAAAAGAATTGATCAAGATCGCCGTAAAATCAATGGGTTTAGATGAGTTAGCACCTTTTAAACCGGAAGAACGCATCATTGAATATTTATTGAAAGATAAAGCCGATGCAAAATTAGTGAGTATGAGTTTGCTTGATTTCGCAGATGAAACGGCTTCTGAAAGCCCGGCTCCTGGGGGAGGATCTATCTCTGCATATTTAGGAAGTTTGGGCGCAAGTTTGGCAACTATGGTAGCTAATTTAAGTTCACACAAAAAAGGCTGGGATGAGCGTTGGGAGGAGTTTTCGGCGTATGCAGAAAAAGGTCAGTTTTACAAAGATGAGTTGAATAAAATGGTAGATCTGGATACAAAAGCTTTCAATATGATCATGACCGCATTTGGTTTGCCAAAAGGAAGTGATGAGGAAAAGAAGATCAGAACACAAGCCATTAATGATGCTACCAAATATGCGATCGAAGTTCCATTTAAAGTGATGAATTTGGCTCACGATAGTATGCAAGTGATCAAAGCTATGGCCGAGATCGGCAATCCTAATTCGGTATCTGATGCGGGTGTTGCAGCATTGTGCGCAAGAAGTGCAGTAATGGGTGCATACATGAATGTGCGCATCAATTGCAGTGGCTATGATGATAAGGCATTTGTTGCTGAAATGATCGAAAAAGGAAAAGCAATAGAACAAAATGCTCAAAAATTGGAAGCAGATATTATTTCTGTAGTGAACTCAAAAATTGGAATTTAATATGCAAACAAAACCCTCTTTTAATGATATTTACATGGAGCTGGCCGAAAAACTGGCAACACGCTCGCACTGTGTAAAGGCGCAGGTTGGCGCAGTTCTTACCAAAGATACCCGTATCATTTCTTTGGGGTATAATGGCCCACCTGCCGGCACTCATAATTGTGATATTGAGTGGCCTGAGCATGGTTGTCCGCGTGATAGCAAAGGCAGTTGTTCATTGGCTTTGCATGCCGAACAAAACGCCATTTTGTATGCTGCCAATAATAAAATGGAAATGAAAGGCGCAACGCTTTATGTAACGCTTTCGCCTTGTATTTCTTGTGCCCGAGTGATCTATACCGTTGGAATCACGAAAGTGTATTTCAAAAAAAGTTACGCGCAGTATAAAGGAATTCCGAACGATGAAGGTGTAGATTTTTTGAAACGTTTCGGTGTTGAAGTGGTACAATATTGATAAAAATTCAAATGGTTTTTAGGCTGTTTTTAATAATCATTTCTTTGTTTTTTACAACGGCTTTTTATGGTCAGTCAGAGAAAGGAACAGGTCCTAAACAACAATCGTTTCAAAGCGAACGAAAGGCCCGAAAGGCAGATAGGCGCGAAGCCAGAGAGCGACGTAAAAAAGAGCGTGCCGAGCGAAAAGCCATTAAAAAACACCACAAACGTATTCAAACAAAAGAGGTTCGTAAACGTATGAAACGAACCAAGAAAAAATCTACCCGCATCCGCCAAAATAAAACGGCTGAAAAACAAAAAAAGCGAAAAACCTGATCGATTAGCTTTCCCATTTAATTCTGAATTTTTACCACTTATCAAATTAAGTTTGCCACTTCATTTAACATTAATTTAATTTAGGGTATTTTAACTTAACTTCGATTCAAAATTAGTTATGGTCTTTTTTACAAATAAAATCGCTTTGATTATCAGTAACTTAATAAATAGGGGGAAATTTTGTTTGTATTATATAAAGGGCATTTATAACTTTAGCAACTTAGAATTATTGTAGAATTTAAGGTATTTTAACAATATGATTAGAAAGATTTACTATTCGCTGGTATTACTAGTTTTAACAGGCTTTTCGCTTGTAGCGCAGGATCAAAATGGCGCCATTAAAGTAACGTTGATTGACAAAGCAACAAAAGAAACCATTCCGTTTGCCAATATTGTGGCTTACCAAGGTGGTGTGCAGGTTGGTGTTGCAACAACTAACATGGATGGTGAATGCTTTATTAAGCCATTACGTCCGGGAAAATACAATGTAAAAGGAGTTTATGTTGGTTACCAAGCCACTGAAATTAAAGACATCGTTGTAGGTGAGGGTAAAACTGCTTACGTAACAATTGCATTATCGAATGATGGTGGTGTAAAGTTAGATGAGGTTGAAGTTATTACCTATCAGGTTCCTTTGATCGATCCGGATACAAAAACCGGTCAAACCGTTACACGTGAAGAGTATCAGAACTTAGCTTCTAAAGATGTTAACTCGGTAGCTGCAACAACAGGTGGTGTATTCCAGTCAGATGAGGGCGCAGGTATTAGTGTTCGTGGTGCCCGTGGCGGTGCTACTACTTATTTCGTTGACGGTATCAAGGTTATTGGTGGTTTAAATTTACCACAACAATCAGTTGGATCGTTAGAGGTAATTACGGGTGGTATCCCTGCAAGTTATGGTGACTTAACTTCAGGTGCAATTTCCATTTCAACCCGCGGACCTCAGTCTAAATTCTTTGGTGGTGTGGAGTTGATCTCATCTCAAATTACTGATGCTTATGGTTACAACTCTTTAGGTTTTAGCTTAGGTGGACCAATTTATAACAAAAAAGATTCTAGTGGTGCAAACAGAACTGTATTAGGTTTCTTCGTTTCAGGTCAAGGTAACTACTTAAAAGAGCCAAGTCCGTCTTTTTTACCAATTTACGTTTTAAAGGATGAGAAATTGCTAGAGATCAAAGAAACCCCGTTATTGAAGTCGCCTTCAGGTACCGGTTATGTTCGTTCTTCTGAATATGTAACAAAAGAGGATATGTACACACGTAAAACCCGTTTGAATGTATCGTCTCGTTCATTAAACTTCAATGGTAAAATTGACTTCGCTCCTTCAATGAATACAAACATTACAGTGGGTGGTTTCTTTGAATATTCTGGAAGTAACAATGGCGGTGGAGCTGCAAATATTTTCAACAATGGAAATGCATCTTATTCTACAGGTTCTACTATTCGTCCTTATGTTTCTTTCACACAAAAATTTGGTAAAGCTGCTAGCAAAGAGAAAACACAATCTATCGTTACAAACGCCTTCTTCAAGTTTTTAGCTAGTTACGAAAGAACAAAGGGTTCAACTTTTGATCCACGTTTCAAAAAAGATTATTTCAAGTATGGTTACTTGGGTAAATTCTCTCAACAAAACTTTGGTAGAGATTATGCTTTTAACTATGGTTATAATTCTCAATTTGTTAAACCTAATGGTGATACAGTAATTGCTTATACTTATTTAGGTGAAACTCCTGGTGCGTTGAACTTTACCCCTTCAGATCTTAACCCTGATGCGGCTTTATATACAAGCTATTTATTTAGCCAGGAGCAGGGTCGTATTTTTAGTTTAAATCAAGTTGTAGGTAATAACGCGTTACGTAATGGTGATTCTCCTTCAGGAATTTATGGTATGTATCAAAACTTTGGTGACTATCCTGATTCTTATGGTGAGACCTATTTCGATCAATTCCGTATTGCAAGTAGTTTTAACGCCGATATTAAAAATCATGCCATTACAGTGGGTATGGAGTTTGATCAACGTTATTTGAATTTTTATACAATCGGTGCATCTGGTTTATGGAACCGTATGCGTCAAATTGTTAACCAGCACGTTGATGAGTTAGATACAAAGAACCCAATTTTAGTTGATCAATTCAGTGGTTCTATTCCTTACTATTATTTCAACAATTTGTATCAACAAGATCTTCAAACAGAATTCTCAGAAAACCTATTGGCTAAATTAGGTTATGCAAAAAATTATACCGGTAAGATCAATATTGATGATCTAGATCCAAACTCATTAAGTATAGATATGTTTGGAACGGAAGATCTAGTTGATAAATCAACAGGTAATCAGTGGTCATTCTACGGTGGTT